>CAIOZF010000084.1 GCA_903862645.1 uncultured Gammaproteobacteria bacterium | reverse complement strand
CCCAGGGCCACTCGTGGTCCGCCATCAACCACGTTGATGGTGACCGTTGCCGTATCGAAGGTGGGTGCCAGCACTCCGCCGACATTGTTCAGATCCGTCTTGAGCCCACCGGTGTCGGGTCCGGAGTAGGAGACCATCAGGTCTTCCTGCCCCCCGATCTCGAAGAAGTCGGCCATCAGGCTGTGCGTGCCCGCCGTGAGATAGACAGTGCTGCTGTTCTCGATCCAGGCATGTGCGCCATCGTTGGCCACCACCATTTGCCCATCGACGTAGAGCATCGAGCCATCGTCCGAGCCGGACCAGAAGGTGTAGGTTCCGGCAGTCGTCACGGTAATCTGGCTGGTGAACCGGACGATGAAATTATCCAGGTCGATATCCCCGCTGTTGCCCGCGGCATCGTCCACGTTGAAACCGCTTGCGAGATAGCCGCTGTTATTCGGAGAACCCAGGGCGGTATACATCGCATTTCCCGCCAGGGCTGCAAGGCCGGTGGTGCCGGTCCAACCTGGTGGAACGGCAGACCAGTATTCATAATTAGCCCCCGGTACCTGGGCCAGACTCACAAGCCTGTAGGTGAAGGTATCGGTGTAGCCACCAGGTACGATGGCATTGGGCGTGTAGGTGAATGAACCGTCAGAACTCATCACGACTACGCCACTGGCCGGGTTGCTGACCAGTGTGGTTTCGACCGAGAGACCGGCGGTGTCCGGATCCACGTCGTTGGTCATCACGTTGCCAACGAAGGTCCCGTAAGACGGAGCCGTGAACACGTCATTGACTGCATCGGTCAGATCGTCAATCGCGACAACCTTGACATAGGCAGTGGCAGGAAGGCTGGTTTCAGCACCTGCATCGGTCACCGCAACCGTGATCACCCGGGTTGATATATCGGATTGACCAGTGGTGTTGTTGAAGGTAATGGCCTTGAGCGCATTGGCGTAATCGGCTGCAGAGGCAGTACCACTCAATGTGATTTCCGTCCCCGCACCATTAACGGTGGCGGTGATTCCGGACGGCATCGTGCCAAATGCAAGCACATCCCCTGCTTTTGCATTGGTCAGCGTGATGGTGGCGGCGGTGAGTTGCTGACCTGCATCGGCGTCCGTAATCAGGGTCGTTGCGCCGGCAATGGCAACGGCTGAGCCATCTTCCACGAATGTGGAGGAAAAATTGTCCCCATCGGCAGTGATCGCAACGTTGTCGAAGTAGAAACGGTCATCGTTCGTGGTAAAGCCGGACTTGACCGCAAACCTGAGGACCGTCTCGTCCGAGATGTAGTTGGAGATGTCAAAACTGAGCGTGGTATTTGCTGTGGCCGCGTAGTTCAGGGTCCCCAGAGAGAAGAAGTTGGCACCCGAATTCTTGGAGATGCTGACCTCTATCAGGTCATCGGCCTCAAGACTGGCCATTCGATAGCTGAAGCTCAGGGTCGCTGATTCATATGCCCGAAGGTTGACTTCTCGCTGGATGTAGTCACCGTACTGCATGCCCTGGCCGACGAAGGTCAGTTCATTGCCCCCCCCGGCACTCGTGCCGTAGACAATGTTCCCCGACAATGGACTGTTGTCACTGTTCGTGGATCCGCCTGGGGTGAGAAAGCGCGTTGGCGATGCATCAAACTCCAGCCAGCCGCTGGTCCAATTGCTTCCCCCGGTGTAGGTTGCGGTGTCAAAATTGTCAGAGACGACAAAGAGCGCCGGCCCGTTCAGGTCAACGTTGGCTTGCGCGAGAATCGATTCAAATGCGGCAAGGTTGGCTGGATCGGCAAAGGGATGGGTCTGAATTTCCCCACGGCTTACCTCCAGGGTCCAGTTGCTGCCCATCGGCCCCGACCCAGTCAGATCCTCTGACGCCGCCACATCCGCGCCCGTCGCAGACGAAAGCGCATTCAGCAAACTCTGGCCCTGCATGCCGGAGCCGGCGTCGCAGCCGTAAATCAGGAAATCCGCACCCGGAGACAGGCTGTCCGACCAGGCACTCACTTGTTCGCTGTGCTGTTCCAGCTCCTGCACCGAAAGTATGCTGTCACCCAGCGCTACACGCCCCGCCTCTCCATGTGTGACCAGATGGACTGCTGCGACATCCTTGCGGCTGGCAAGCGCCTCGGTAATCTGCGCATAACCGTCACGGGTTGGATCAAGGATGATGACTTCCACGCCCTCACGGACCCCGGGAAGCAAATGTTCGTAACCCTTGATGGCCCCGTCGACGAACAGTAGTTCTCCACTGGTAGAGGCATTGGCACTAAGGTCTGCCGATGAATCGCTGAGGTCGGCACCATCCAGAGCCAGATTTCGCGAGCTGTCCTTGGTCGAAACATTGGCGGGATCGTCTACAGCGTCAGAGGAGGGAGCCGCGAAGTCTTGAGCCGACGAGGTCGTGTCGTCCTGGCTTTCCGACCCGATCAGCGCTGCCGGCAGCACCACTTCCGACGTGGTGTCAGACGAGGCATCCGAAGCTTCGCTTTGAGCGACATGGGAACCGATATCGAGGGCGAGTGCACCATCGAAAAGAACACGCGGCTCAAGCGCAAGCAAGCGGGTGCGACGACGACGATTTGTCACCGCTTTCCGCTTTATTGTCGACTTATCGACGATCTTGGACTGATGGCGCTTCTTGTCGTCCGACATAAATCACCTAAATTCTTGATGTTGATTTAAAAAATATAAAAAAATCAACAATATATGGTTTTGCAGCAGAAAATACACCATGCTAAATGCAAGAAATGAGCCAACGGCGGATTCCGGCAGAAATTCGCGTATAAATACGTTTATCTGACGAGCTTATGCGCTTCTGTGGTCAATCCCCTACATTACAACAATAAGGCTTTGTTTGCTATACAGAAAAACTGTATGCACGCTTAAGGAATTTCAGAATCCACTCTCGCGGATCACGATGGAAATCAGCCGCGAAAAGAAATTCTCGGCGATGAAGCGAAGATCCGTTTCGACCCGGGCAGTGCCACGCATGACAAACCCTTGCGCATCCGTAATGTCAGCAGTCAAGGGCCGAACCAGCACGCGAAACGTCGCATCGTAGGCAATCAACCCGTCTTTCTGGTCCTTCACGGCGGAAAGCTGTCCGCCATGGGTTGATGCCAGCAGTGGCCTGTTGATCTGACGGCTAGGCGTCTTGTCGATGGCAACCACCGTGCCGCGTACCACAGGCATCTTCGGTACCGCCGGGAAAAATTTGACCACTTGTCCAGGCTCTATCCCGCCCACCTGGCTCTCCCGGACGTACATCTCGATCATCTGGGAGGAGTCGGACACCACCCTCATGAGCAGTTGATGCTGGTTGACCCATCGCCCCTCGACCAGATCCGAGGGAACATCCCTGACGATTCCTGAATAGTTGGCACGCAGCACCAGCCGCTGCGCCTCTTCATGGACTGCCTGCTGCTCGGCCAAGGCCTGTGCCAGCTTTTCCTGCAACACCGATTGCTGCTCGAGCTGGCGCACGCTGGCCGGCGCACGCTGCAACTCCGCCCGCACCGAGTCGATGGCCACTTCGGCCTGCCGCCAGCGTGTTTCCAGCTCGGGCACGTCGAGGATGGCCAACTGGTCGCCCGCCTGCACTCGCTGGCCGGGCTTGACAGACAGCACACTGAGCTTGGAGGGAAAGGGCGCGTAGAGTGCCTGTTCATTCTCTGCACGCATGATCGCCGGCGCCGTGACCTGGCTGGAGATCGGCAGCATCCAAACCAGCAGGAGCAATGAAGCCAGCAAGGCAAGACTGGGCTGCCAGGCAACGCGCACATGCGCGCGCCGCTCCCAGAGGTACTGCGCTTCCTTGGCCAACGGACGGAAAATGAACCAGATGACCTCCACCAGCATGAGGAAAATGCCCAGCAACTTGAGGAACAAGTGATAGACCAGCAGAGCGATACCCAGAAAGACAATCAAGCGGTAGACCCACGTAATCAGGGTGAATATGACCAGCAACACACGGTTGCGTCGGCCCAAGGTGGGTTCAGGCATGGGTTCAGCCAGCCGGAAAAACGTCGACCGCAGGAACCACTTGGTACAGGCCGAACCGCGCTCGTGCAGATTGGGAAAGTCGAGCGCGTCGGAGAACACGAAATAACCGTCAAAGCGCATGAACGGGCTGGCATTGATGGCCAGGGTCATCACCCAGGTGGTGGTGGACAGGATGAAAAGCACGCTCTTGAACCCGCCATCCGGAGCGATGCTCCAGAGCAGCGTGGTGAAGACCGCCAGCACCAGCTCGGCCATCATCCCGGCAGAGGAGATCTGCAGCTGCTTTTTGCGATCAGAAAGCTTCCAGGTCTCCGCAGTGTCCGTATAAAGGAACGGCCACATCACAAGGAATGAGACGCCCATGGCAGGCACCCTCACCCCGTTTCGCTTGGCTGCGTAGGCATGCCCCAGCTCATGGATGACTTTGGCAAAGGTCGCAGCCAGCGCGTAGTAGAAGGCACCGGTCAGACTGAAAAAATGAACAAAGGACTCGCGATACGAGTGCCATTCACGGGTGAGCAGATACAGGTCGATAAGCAGCACGCCCAGGACGGTAAACGCGAATCCCTTGGTGAAGAATATCTCGACCCACGGCAAGGTGCGCTGCAAAAAGGCATCCGGCCTGACAAGCGGGACACGAAAAAACAGGTAGTGGTGAAGGAGGGTCTCGTACCAGGGTCGGGACTTCATCTTCATGCGCTTGCGCAAATCCTGGCGGATTGCCTGCGTCTGCGGCGCCAGCATCTGGTTTGTGGACATGAACTGGATGAGTTCCTGGATCTCCTCGACCGTCGGCACCAGGGTGGTTTCCTGCTCCACCGCAGCGACCAGTGCGTCAGCATCGGGATACTGCGCCCAGCGCGCCAGCAACTCAAATTCAAGCCAGCCGATCTCGAAGAATTGGTTCCTGATGGGGTCGAGGATGCGCCAACTCGGAGACCCGTCGCGGTGGCGCGGGCCGGGCATGAGCTTGAGGTCTTCTCGTATGGGTGGTAACGGCACCGCCTTGGGGGCGGACTGCGCAGTGGCTTGCATCAGGTTTCTCCCGGTCGTGGGTCCCCCGCGCGAATGCGGACGGAACCAGCTTGCGTCCTCAGGCCGGCTCTCTCAATTTCTTTTCGAGCAGAGCGTGGAACTGGTCGGCATTGGGCGCACCAAGGTACTGCTTGACGATACGCCCTTGCTTGTCGATGAGGAAGCTCGTCGGTGTCAACCGGATGTCACCGAAGCCTTGGGCCACTTCCCCCTTGATGTCCAGCGCCACCTTGAATGGCAGCTGGTTTTTCTGCGCATACGTAAGCACATGGTTGGGCGGGTCATAATCCATCGCCACGGCTATCGTCTCAAAACCCTGTGAACGGTACTTATTGTAGGTCTGGATCAGCTTGGGCATTTCCTCGACACAGGTCACGCATGAGGTTGCCCAGAACTCGACCAGCACCACCTTGCCCTTGAGGTCGCTCGTCGCAATGGATTCCCCGGCAATCGTCTTGAACATGACCTGCGGGGCTTTGGGCGCATTGAAGAAAGACAAATAGCCCACCACGCCGATTGCGGCAATGGCAAGAATCGCGCTAATGTGTCGTATCGTCATGATTTAAATCGGGGTAAAGAAATAATGATACAGGGTCTGCGTAGGCTTTCGGCATATTTTGTCCTCTGCATTTCATGTGCAATGGCGCTCTGGACACCCGCATCGGCAGCCACCCTGGCCGATATCAGCAATCAGGATGCAGTCGCCGGACTCAAGGAGGCGCTCACCCGCGGCTCGCAAGCCGCCATCCAGCAATTGGGGAAAGAAAACGGCTTCTTTGGCAATGATCGCCTGCGCAT
>CAIOZF010000083.1 GCA_903862645.1 uncultured Gammaproteobacteria bacterium | reverse complement strand
GATGACATCAACTGTAAGTAGTCGACAATAATCAATCCTAACTTGCCACATTGACGTGCCTGCCTTCGGGCTCTTGCCCTTAACTCTACTGGAGTCAATGCCGGTGTCTCATCGATGTAGATTTGTGTTTCGTTGAGTTTTTGAATGGCATGGGTAAGACGTGGCCAATCCTCATCATTGAGACGTCCGGTCCGAAGTCGATTTTGATCCAACCGCCCCACTGAGCCCAGCATACGCATGGCTAATTGCGATCCCCCCATTTCCATGGAGAATACCAACACAGGCAAACCCGTATCCATCGCAACATGCTCGCCAATATTGATTGAGAAAGCGGTCTTTCCCATGGATGGGCGGCCGGCAACAATGATCAGATCGCCCTCCTGCAAACCAGAAGTCATTTTGTCCAAGTCTGCGAAACCAGTAGGAACCCCCGTGACCTCGTTGTCACCCTCCCTGCTGTAGAGCTCATCGATACGCTCAACGACCCCAGTCATTAAGGATTGGATGTCTGCAAACCCCTTTGTGCCTCGTGACCCCTCTTCGGCAATGGAAAATATCTTTGCCTCAGCTTCGTCCAACAATTCGTTTATTGGCTTACCCTTGGTATTAAATGCGGAGCTGGAAATTTCGTCAGCGATGCCGATCAGCTTTCTTAGAATCCCTCGATCGCGCACCAATTCGGCATAGCGCCTAATATTGGCAGCGGAAGGTACATTCTGGGCAAGCGAATTCAAATAGCCAACTCCACCAATATCCGCGGCTTTATGGACAGACTGGAGCGACTCAAATACCGTAATGACATCCGCTGGTTTACCTGCAGACACTAATTGACCGATGTGCCGAAAGATCAGTCGATGATCTTCTCGATAGATATCGGACTCTTTCAAGATATCGACAATCCTGTCCCATGCTGCGTTGTCTAACAACAAGCCACCCAATACAGACTGTTCAGCTTCAAGGGAGTGCGGTGGAAGTTTTAATGACTCAAATTCAGGATCACGGCTTGCAGACATATTTATCTTCTTTATTATTTATTGTTTTGATTGCACATAGATTTAATGAAATCTAGGGAAATGATCGTCTCTGCCCTCAGTAAATATGTGCAATGAATTACCTCGCGGCGTTGAATCAATTTCTTGCCATGTAAAACTTGGCGCGACATAAATTTCTGGCTGAGTGCACTTGAAACGATACTGACGAGCCACCACCGCATATAGGTTGGTCAGTGTATTTAGGCCCCGCCGATCGACATCCCAATAAAGCACGTCGAGCGTGGATTCTTGTAACGGACTCAGCCATAGTTCCAAAATTCTTCGCATCTCCATCTCGGGCGGCCGGCCCTGCACAAATCCGAAGTGAGTGAAATGCAAATACCTGACCTGTAGATGATTAACTGCTGCAATCAGATCTGTTAGCAGGTGATCCACATCCGGTAGCCAGCCACCATCCCCTCGCGTCTTTGGGACAAGCAGTAAATTGGGGGTCAAGGTATTGAGGACTGCAACTTCACGGCGCTGATTGCATTCAGCAGCGGCGGCCTCTAGGACATCACGCTGCCAACTGAAGGTCCTTGCAATCGCTGTTAGTGGGGTAAATCCCCGAGCATTAGCTGTTGCGGAAATAGCATCTACCCCACGGATTGCAGGAAATCCCAGCTGGTGTCCCATGCAGATTTCATCGAACGTGTGATCTCGCACGCAGAAAATCAGCCTCATCGCGCCCCCTGTCGTCAAAAGG
>CAIOZF010000082.1 GCA_903862645.1 uncultured Gammaproteobacteria bacterium | reverse complement strand
CCTTTTGAGAGCGGTAGTGGTGGTACTCCTCCAAGGGCAGTGCTACCGCATGGATGGGCGAAAGCTCCTTGATCTTCGCGGCGCCCATGGCGGCAGCCGCGTAATTCGGGCCCAGCCCTGTGAACAGCAGTAGCCGGGTCGCCGCAATCTCGGAGGCGATCAGAGCAACGCGCGCATCAAGAGACTGCGTCAACATGTCCACCATCCCGGGAAGCTCTGCGAGGACGCTACCCAGTTCCAACGCCCGAGCATGACCGGTCAAAGACTGCGCGAGTCGAATCAATAGGGCCATCGTAGCCGTGCTGGACTGTGTGGGCCATCCCTTTCGCGAGGCGTGCACGATCAGGGCTGCGTCAGCCTCGGTCAGCACCTGGCTGCCAGCGGTATTCGATATGCCAAGCGTGAATGCCCCACGTTGCCTAGCGGCGCGCAACGCCGCCAGCACGGCCGGTGTGGAACCACCCGAACTTATCCCTATCACCAGAGTCTGCGCGTCTGCAACCGCAGCGCCATAACACGCATAGTCCAAGGCCTGCACTGCTCGCATGGGCATGTGCGCGAGCGATTCCCATGCGTGGGCTACGCCGGCACCCGCGTGCCAGGAGTCTCCGCAGCCAGCCACTACCACCTGCCGTATGGCGCGCTCCCTTAGACGAACGACGATGCGGGATATGGGGTCGGCTGCCTCGGCCAAGGTTGTTGATATCGCGACCCCCTGTGCCATCATCTCGCCGCGAGTGCGTGCCACACGGGCCAGTCTGTGAAGGTCGCCAGCGTGATCGGTCGACGGCTCGGCGGTCAGCATGCGCAAGCGCTCTGAATAGTCAGTCATGTCGGGAATAAGCCTTGTGTTGCAGTAGATTAGCGGCCCAGGCGATCGAGACCCACTGTCTTGGCGATCAACAGCATCGCTAGGAACGACAGTCCGATCTCCAGTGCAGAAATGGCAGCGATCACGGGCGAACTCTCGAACTGCACCAGGTAATAAAGTTCTACCGGTAATGGCCGGCCACGCACGTCGGAGGTGAACAGGGACACGGTCACGTTGTCGAACGCTTCGATGAAAGTGAAGGCGCCCGCCGCCAGCAGTGCTGGCCCGAGTTGCGGCAAGGTGACCCGAGCGAACGTCTCTAGTGGGCCGGCCCCCAGGTTCGCACTGGCTTCGTCGAGCCTGGCGTCAAGTCCTGCAAGGCGAGCCATAGTTATACGGATGACAAACGGCAGACAGAACACCGACAGGCTGAGCACTAGCATCGTATTGGATGCCCGAAACGCCACATAGGCGCCAAAAAATAGACTGGCGATGCCGATCACCATGCCTGGCATCATCTGGGGCGATAACAGGAAGGCGTTGACCACAGCCTTGCCAGGATATGTGCCACGCACGCTGGCAAACGCTGCGGGTACGCCTATCGCCAGACAGATCAGCATGACTAGCAAAGCGGTACGCAGGCTGACAAACACCGAATCCATCAGTTGCCGGTTTTCTAAAACGGCCTGGTACCAGCGCAACGTGAAGCCGGAAGGCGGAAACGAAATGTAGGCACGTGGCTCGAAAGAGATTGCTATGACGATGAGGCTCGGCGCTACCAGCAGCAAAACCGAAAAAGCGGTCACGGCGATCAACACGGCTTTGCCGATAAAGTCGGCGAGTGGGAGGGTACGTCGATGGGTGCTCATCGGCTTACCTCGTTCCAGCGCGTGATCCGCGCACCCAGGCCAACAATCAGGAACACCATAGCAAAGCAGGTTCCAAGCAGAAGTGTTGCCAATACCGCGCCGCGGGTCCAGTCGAGGACCACGATCGTTTGTTCGTACACCTGCACTGCCAGGGTAGAGTAGCTGCCGCCCCCCAGCAACTGCGGTACGATGAAGTTGGTGTAAGAGACTGCGAACACTAGGGCCAACCCGGCAATGATCGCCGGCATGCTCATAGGCACCGTGACCCGGAAGAACGTGCCAACCCGACTGGCTCCCAGGTTCAAAGACGCTTCCTCCAAGCGCCGGTCACGCGCGGACAGCACAGCCAGCAGCGGCAGGATCATGAATGGCAGGTGGATCTGAGTCATGCCGATCAGTACTGCAAGATCGGTATTCAGAAGGCGCAGAGGTTCGTCGACGATGCCCATGGACATCAGTGCTTGGTTCACGATGCCGCGCCGGCCACCCAATATCACCAGCCACGCATATGCACGCACCAGAGCACTGGTGAGCAAGGGGGAAACTATGGCGACCAGCAGCAGCGTGCGCCATATGCCGCGCACTTCACCATAGACATACGCCACCGGGTAGGCCAGCACGAGTGTGCAAACAGTCGATACCACGGCAACCCAGAAGCTGCGCCACATCAGCCGCCATACCAGCGGGTCGTTTAGCGCGGACATCATCGGCTGCAGAGTGAAGCTGTCGCTGACGATTCGCCCGCGTTCGATGTTTACAAAGCCGAACAGCAGCAAGGTCCCGATCGGCAGGACCATGAACAAGACCAAATAGGCGACGGCCGGCAGCACCGGCGCAAATCCACTGCTGGTCAAGGGGTTTAGCCAGCGCCCGCGTGCCCTGGGCAAAGGGACTACATCAGTGGCCATGAGAGCGGGATCCTGCCAACACGACGGCTGCCTGCGGATCACTGATCGACACCCGCACAGCCGTCTGGGCTGGGATTGTTCCCCAGCCAAATTGCCGCGGAACGACTGCGCGCAAAGGCTCCGTCCAGCCGCAGTCGATTTCGTATTCGACGGTTGGCCCGATCGGCGTCGCAAAACCGATCTTCCCTACCCAACCCGGACCTGCGCCGGTCTCAATGGTCAGATTTTCCGGACGCACGACCAGCGTCGCCTCTCCGTCAGCCACAGCCGTCGGGACCGGCTGCGGACCAGTGAAAAATCCCTTCTCGCATCGGCCCGGTATCAGATTGGCACGACCGATGAAATTGGCTACATAGGAGGACCGGGGGCGATCGTAAATCTCCAGTGGCGGTCCGAACTGTTGAATTACGCCTGTGCCCATCACGGCTACGTTGTCCGACAGGGTCATCGCCTCGAGCTGGTCGTGGGTTACGAAAATCGAAGTGATGCCGACCCGCGCGATCAGCTTGCGCAGTTCTATCTGCATGGTAAGGCGCAACTGGGCATCGAGCGCATTAAAGGGTTCGTCAAGCAACAGCACCGCGGGTTCGAGCACGAGAGCCCGAGCGATGGCGACGCGCTGTTGTTGCCCACCTGACAGCTGCGCTGGAAAACGTGCTCCAAGCGCCCCAAGGTCCACAAGATCAAGAGCCTGCGCCAACCGCCGTGCGATCTCATCGGCTGGGCGGCGTCGTACCCGCAGGCCATAGGCGACGTTGTCGGCTACGCTCAAGTGGGGAAAGAGAGCGTAGTTCTGGAACACATATCCAACCTGCCGCTGGTTCGGCGCCAGTTGCGAGATGTCCTTGCCATCGATCAGGATGCTGCCAGCATCTGG
>CAIOZF010000081.1 GCA_903862645.1 uncultured Gammaproteobacteria bacterium | reverse complement strand
CAGCCTGCGTGAGAAGAAACGCATCACTGTGTTCGACGACGTAAAGTTCAGCGCTATCCACATGGACACGTTGTGCGATTTGATTGCTCGCAGCATAGATCGCAGACCAACCGGCATTTTCAACGCCGGCTGTCGCGATGGCATTAGCAAAGCCGGCTTCGCGCTGGCTTTAGCCCACAATTAGGGCTTGCCCACCGACAACGTCAAGGTGGGAACCTCGGCCGATGTGGTTCTAAATGCCCGCCGCCCCCGTGACATGACCATGCAGGTGACGCGGCTCGAAGCCGCATTGCACCTGCAATGCCCGGCTATCTGGGCCGAAATTGCACACACCGCAAAGGAATATCTAGATGACTGAATACGTACACAATTTTCTACAAAAACCGATGGACGAGATCGTCATTGGCGGCCAACGCATCGGCGAGCAGCACCCAACTTACTTTATCGCCGATATTGCTGCCAATCATGACGGCGACCTAGAACGTGCCAAAGAATTGATTTACATGGTCAAGGGCGCCGGCGCGGATGCCGCCAAGTTCCAGCATTTTCGGGCCGAGACCATCGTCTCAGGCGTCGGCTTCGAGGCTCTGGGCGGGCAGCAGTCACACCAATCAAACTGGAAGAAGTCGGTCGTAGATGTCTACCGCGATGCCGCTATTAGCACCGACTGGACCGAGACGCTCAAAACAACCTGTGACAAAGCAGGCATCACTTTTTTCACGAGCCCTTACGACTTCAACCTTGTAGACCATATTGATCCTTTTGTTCCTGCTTATAAGATTGGCTCCGGGGAAATCACCTGGATCGAGATGGTTGAGCGTATTGCGTCTAAGCAAAAACCGTACATCTTGGCCACAGGCGCTTCGACCACGGACGACGTGGTGCGCGCGGTTAACGCTGCCTTGGCGATCAACCCGCAGCTTGTCCTGATGCAGTGCAACACGAACTACACCGGCAGTATTGAGAACATGCGCTATGTGCAACTCAACGTGCTAAAGACCTACCGATCGATGTTCCCCGGAATGGTCCTGGGCCTGAGCGATCACACCTCAGGACATGCGACTGTGTTGGGCGCTGTAACACTAGGTGCGCGGATGATTGAAAAGCACTTTACTGACGACGTACACCGCGTCGGCCCTGATCACAAATTCTCGATGGATCCGAAGTCTTGGCGCGATATGGTCGAACGGACGCGCGAGCTTGAAGCCGCCCTTGGCACTGGTCTGAAGAAGGTTGAGGACAACGAGTTGCAGACGGTGGTGGTACAACGCCGCTCTTTACGCCTCGTTCGGGACCTGCCGGCCGGGCACATGCTCACCCGTGAGGACCTTACCTTGTTGCGACCGGCCCCCCACGACGCAATGCAGCCCTATGAAATCGGGCAGGTCGTCGGCCGCCAGCTGCGTACCGCTAAGGCCGCCGGTCAGCACCTAACCCGATTGGATCTGGGATAAGCGTGAGCGACCAATCTTGCGCAGCGGGTGACGGCATGTCTGCCTCGCAGCTGGCCGCAGTGATACCAGCTTTTAACGAAGCCCGGACAATCAAAGCCGTGGTACTCCAAGTGCGTCAGCGTGCGATAGCTATCGTGGTCGACGACGGCTCTACAGATGACACAGCGGCCCTGGCCCAGGCCGCCGGGGCGTACGTTGTGAGTCATCCGTCAAACCGCGGCTACGATTGCGCTCTCGAAACAGGCCTTCGAACGGCGCTTGAACTTGGCTGTAACTTTGCCGTGACCATGGATGCTGATGGCCAGCACGATCCGAGCTTACTAGACCGTTTCCGCGCCGAACTCGAGGCGGGGGCAGACTTGGTCGTGGGCGAGCGTGACAGCACTCAGCGCTGGTCCGAGACACTATTCTGCTTTGTT
>CAIOZF010000080.1 GCA_903862645.1 uncultured Gammaproteobacteria bacterium | reverse complement strand
CTGCGGCTGACCTGCGCCGCTCCGCGGTGCCCTCTCTCCGCAAAAAGCCCAAGGTCTTTTTGCTGCGCTCGGCGCTGGTCTTTTATGCCGCTGAAGCGGACCAGGTCATCGGCCGCCTCGTCTGTGCCAGCTTCAGGAAAATTCACGTCTAAAGAAATGGCTCAGGTACACCATGTTTTTGGTCGCCTGCAGGCGACCGATCACCAACCCCTAGAAAAAGCACCCCGGGATGTCCCCCCTGGCCAGTATCACGACTTTCTGTTGGCACTATGCTGACCCAGTTGGCGAAACTCGCAACGCATTGCAGATTGGTGAGAGTCACCTAATGCGTCCGCAAGACATGAAAAAAAGGGAGACTTTACAGTCTCCCTTTCCGGTTTTGAAAGCATGCTGAAATGCTCTCGAGTGAGAGGACAACTTCTTAGTTATTGGGACTCCAGTCAATCGACACCCAGTAGCGTCGGCCGAATGGATCTTGTAGACGGCTTTCGAATCCAGCGCCCACGCCCAGTTCAGGAGTTGGCTGCGGCATCGTATTGAACATATTGGTCAAGCCTGCGCTAAGTGTTATCTGACTGTCCAGATATTGATCGAGCACATAGGCATACTGCACATTCCAGATGTCCTGGCCATGGATCTCATCGGGCGCAACAAATCCCTGGCTGTAGCGGTCGACGAGAACATTGTCCCAGATTACATCATCGTAGAAATTGCTTGAGAGGCTGGCACTGTGCTTGTCACGGAACCAATTCAGCATGAATGTCCCTTTGTATTCAGGCAAAGGCGGCACGATAGAGGTATTGGCATTCTGACGGCCGTTGGCATCCTTTACTCCGCCGGTCAGATCCGCGTACTCGTAATTCAGAAAATACGACAGAGTCAGGGTGGGTTGGAACGTTCCCCAATTATCGGTCTCATACGTGTAGCGAGCCCGCGCATCGAGCAGATCAATCCACAGCGAGCTGATATTGGCTGATTGGCGAATCACCCTGGTAACGCGCTGGCTTGCTGGATCACGATACACGATTTGCTGGTTTTCAGGTTTGGCCAACCAGTTATTGGCGAGCAAACGCGTGGGTGAACCTACAGTTTTGACATACTGTTCCTTCGTCAAGTTATTTTCACTGAGAAAGCGCCCAAACTCAGCGTTAACAGTGTCATCATTAGTCAAGGCTCGAATGCGGTCCACATACTCCACTTTCTGATAGTCCACGCTGATGCTCAAGCTTTCGAGAGTGCCGTTTGGCTCCCAGGTGAATCCGACGTTGGTAGTTGTCGATGTTTCGGGCACCAGATTGGGGTTGCCAGCAAGACAGGTGGTCCCGCCAGTCAGATCGATTGGAGTGAAGGGATCAGTACCAGAGAACAATTCCGTGCAGTTGGAATTTGGATCGAAGGGGCGGATGCTGGCCGCTGTCGGGGCCAGGAAGCTTTCACCCCAGGACCCACGGATAGCCAGTGTAGGCAGTGCCTCCCAACGCAAGGCTACCTTCGGAGTAGTTGACTCCAGACCGAAATCAGCGAATTGCTCATGGCGTCCAGCCAGCTGCAAAGTCAAAGTCTCCAGTATGGGTACTTCAAACTCTGCGAAAGCCGCTTTCACTGAGCTGGCATAGTACTCATCCGTAGGTAAAGTCGAGAAGATATTGGTGTTGTAGTTTTGCTTCACCATTGAGTAGGGGTTGGCGAAGGTCCAGCCCTGCGAGTCCCGCCATTGGTAGCCGGTGGCCATTTGCACGGCGCCTGCCGGTACATTGAACAGCTCACCGGTAGCTACTACTTCACCAATTTCCAGCATGTCGCGTGACGTCGTGCCATTGTTGGGCTGGAACAACCAATCCACCAATTGCTGTGAATTTTTGGTTTTGCTTTCTACGTAGAAAGGTGAACGGCTGTCAGCTGATCCAAAGGGGTTGAACCACTCGTTGCCATTTGGCCCGCCCTTGCCTATCAGAGCATTTTGCAAGCGGGGCAGGCTCAGGGTGACAGCGTCGGCGTTGGACTGGCGATTTTCCTGTCTGGAGTAATAGGCAGTGGCAGTCCATGTGTCGCTTAGATCGATGTAGGAAGCCAGCTTCCAGCGGTCAGCATACTCTCTGCCTTCGGAAAGCAGTGCGCCGGTGGATCTTTCCAGATGACTTGGCCAGGTCGCGTTGGCAGTAAAAGGGCGCCAGTCATAAGGAACTACATCATAGCCAAAGGGATTGGCTGGATGGTTGGCCGGGATGAATATGGCACCACGGTTATTCTCTGATACTGCCGTTGATGTGCTCCCCCGCCCGGTACGGAAGCGGAAGTTAAGCATGGTCTGCAATTCGAAGCGCGCCCAGTCAGTGGCCTGCCACGTCAGGTTGGAGTACAGGTTCTGTTCTTCGATCTCAGCGGCATACGCATGCACCTTGGAGTAATTGTAGCGGCAGGTTGCCGTCGTGGCAGCCGAAGCCACAGGAGTTCGGACACCGGAGGGAGTGTTGTGGGCTTTAGTGAGATCTTCCAGGCCCTGATTGAAGGTTCCACAACTAGGATCTATGCGGCTTGGTGCTACCACCGTTCCGCCGTGTCCGGCGCCTATATTTGCCGCGCCATTGTTGACGCGCCGGAAATTACCTGGATTGCCTGAAGTCGATGAGCCATCGGCCATCCTCCATGCGTCGGGGCGTTCGAACGGCATCAAAGAGGTTTTCTTCGTGAACTCGTAGGCGCCGACCCAGCTCACGCCATTGTCAAACGATTTGCCCAGCAGAAAAGACATGGCGGGCTCTTCCATATCCGCATTTTCCGTTCGGGAGTAATAGGCACGTACCCGGAAGCCGTCAAATTCCTTGAGCGGTATCATGTTTACCACGCCGGCGACCGCGTCAGATCCGTACAGCGCGGAGCCACCGTCCAATACCACTTCCATGCGTTGAGTAGCGATGTCGGGTAGCAGGGCCGTAATCGCGTTGCTCACCACACGAACGCCATCCATCAATACCAGGGTGCTGTTTTCACCTAGGCCACGCAGGTTAAACTGGGTGCCATTGGAAGTTTGTGCGCCGTCGGCAGAGCCCAGTACATTGTTTACCACATTGGTATTTTGGGTAAAGGTCAGGTTACGGACGTATTGCGCCATGGTGGGGGCGCCCGAGGTATAAAAATCTTCCTGCGAGACAGTCTCTACAGGCGACGCTCCAGCAAATTTGCTGTTGCGTATGTAGGAACCTGTAACCACGACTTCTTCAACTTCGGGGTCACCTGCCGCTGCAGGCGCCTGCGCGTGAGCAACCAGTGGCAGCGAAAGAGAAGCAACGAGACAGGAATGGATCAGATGACGCAGTTGCCCGCGCCGGGTGAAGTTCAGCATATTTATCTCCAGTTTTGGCCTCCACTGCAAGGTCGATGGAGAGCATTTATTATCAAGATATCAATAGGTTGGTGCTGAATAGGGCACTACTTGATTATCACTGGAGGACTACATGCAAGAACGCAAATTCCATACTTCGATATACAACCACTTCGCCATATGTTTCCTAATAAAAACAGAAGTCCTGAATAGAAGCAAGGACGGGATGGAGGGAAAGTTACAGAGCTAAGTGGGTTCAAGCCTATCCCACCGCACTATGCATGAGCCCAGTCCGGCACTTGCCACCATGACCAAACCCAAACGCCGGACACGCAAAAAACCCGCCGAGTCAGTCGCCCTCAGCAAGTCAAAGAATCGAAAGTAATTTTCTGGGTTTTGGAGTTTAATCCGCGTCAAGTTTAAATCCCTCTATCGACTCGGTATGTTGACAGTTAGTCAAGAAAGCTAACCAAGGATAAAAATAAAAATGGGCAATCTCCACAAAACACTTCTTTTCACGGCCGCAGCGCTCACCTTCACCATTACATCAAGCCTCTCCTATGGGCAAGGTGATTTCGCGGGTGTGGAATTATCCATAACGCCAGTCGCCGGCAATGTCTATATGGTGCAGCGCCCTGGAGGCGGGGGCAACATCGGTGTGCAAGTGGGTCCCGATGGCGCACTCTTGGTGGACTCCTTGTTCGCACCACTCTCAGACAAATTGGTCGCAGCGGTGAAGCAGGTGACAGACCAGGAGATTCAGTTTCTGATCAACACCCATATTCACATCGATCATGTTGGCGGCAATGAGAATCTGGCGGAGATGGGCGTGCTGATCTTTGCTCACGACAATACGCGCCTGCGATTTTTGGAGGAAAGGAGTCACTTTCCAAGAGCCGGAGGAACATTTGCGCCTCAACAACCTGTAGCGGCGAGACCGGTGATCACCTTCAACGACACCATGAGCTTTCACCTTAATGGCGAAGTGGTCAGAGCTTTTCTGGTGCCGCCAGCGCATACCGATGGAGATGTCTTCGTCCATTTTACTCAGTCCGATGTGCTGCATCTAGGCGACGTCTACCGTACGACGAGTTATCCCATTATCGATGTCTATAATGGCGGCACGCTGCAGGGCACGATTGCCGCATTGGATAAGGCCATTGAGCTGGCAGGCCCAAACACCAGGATCATTCCTGGACATGGTCTTGAGGTCGTGGGTCGGACTGAGGTCATCGAATTTCGCGACATGATTGTCGATATACAAGCTAAGGTTTTGAGCATGATTCGTGATGGCAAGAAGTTGGAGGAAGTGCTGGCGGCACATCCCACTGCTGACTACGATGCCCAATGGACCGATGACCCAGGCTGGGGCCCGGAAGATTTTATTCCTGTTGTTTACTACCAACTCGGCGGAGCCGGACGTCTGGCCGATCGCTAGTTCCGCTTAATAAATCTTCCAGTCAAAAAATCGGGTAAAAACCATAAGTCTCAAGAAAAATAGTTTTCTTCGCGCCACTACGTCGGATCGCTAACACCACCGCGAGCTCCGCCCTTGCTGCGGAAGTGGCGGCGTAACTCGTCCACTCGATGCGCGGACAGAGCCAGGCACAGACGCCGTAAGGAAACGGGCTTGTAGTAGGCAAATTCAACCGATTCCGGCATGATCAGTACCTCATTTGTCGGAGAACTCCTATGGCCCTCACGCAGGAACAGAGACTAGGCGGCGCGCTTGCCGCCGGCGCCTATTTCAGCTGGGGACTGGCACCGCTGTACTTCAAATCCCTGGACTTTCTGCCTGCTGCCGAAATCGTGATGCACCGCATCTTGTGGTCGTTCGCGCTGTTGCTGGGGCTACTCATCGCGCGCCATCAGGTGCGGCGGGTTTGGGATGTGCTGCGATCTGCGCGGTTGCTGGGGTGGATGCTGCTGACCTCGGTGCTGCTGATCGGCAACTGGGGGCTGTTCATCTGGGCCGTCAACAACGCGCATCTGCTCGATGCAAGCCTGGGCTACTACATCAACCCGCTGTTCAATGTGCTGCTGGGCATGGTGTTCCTGGGCGAGCGTCTGCGGCCTCTGCAATGGGCTGCCGTTGCGCTGGCCGGCAGCGGCGTGCTGCTCCAGCTGCTTACATTCGGGTCACTGCCTTGGGTCGCTCTGGTGCTGGCGTCGAGCTTCGCGCTGTACGGCCTGCTGCGCAAGACACTGGATATCGATGCCATCAGCGCACTGTTCATCGAGTCGCTGCTGATGCTGCCCGTCGCCCTCTGGTACTGGTGGCTGCAGGCTGACAGCAGCGCCACGAACCTGCTGGCCAATGCCTGGACCCTCAATCTCTGGCTGGCGGCCGCCGGCGTGATCACCACGGTGCCACTGCTGTGTTTCATCGGCGGGGCGCGGCGGCTGCAGCTCTCCACCATGGGATTCTTCCAGTATATCGGCCCCAGCTTCATGTTCGTATTCAGCGTCTGGTTGTTCGGGGAAACCCTGGCCCCGGCCAAACTGTTAACCTTCTGCTGCATCTGGGTGGCCCTCGCAGTCTATTCCGCCGATGCGCTCCGGCAGAGTCGCCGCCCACACCCAAGCATCTCACTCGCGCCCTGACAGCGTGCCTGGGAAGTGCACAAAGTACCGGCCAACTTTTTAAAAATCCCGCAATTCCTTGTAATTGCGAACTTCTGCTGATTGGCATGGATGCTGCGAGCGTGCCCTGGCACTCTCCACACATTCTCCGCTCCAGCGACTTCGACAGGGACTGTCATGGCACAGCCATTCACCCGCAAACTGCTCACTCTCCTGATTGCTACCGCCTCCGCATCCGGTGCCCTGGCGCTGGATGTCACGCAGTTCGACAACCGTCTGCAGGCCTTCACGGTGCCTTTGGCCGGCGCGCCAGGCGGCATGGAAACGTTTTCGCAGAACGTGGGAGGCGTGCGCTCCTATCGCGCCGAGCTGACGGGTTCGTGGAAGCCGCAAGCGCTCGGGGGTCAGATCTATTTCACCTCCAACCTGACGCTGAACAACACCACCTTCGACGACAATTACCAAGTCTGCGCAGCCGGCAAGAACAGCACGCCGCGCAGCGTGCTGATCAGGGACAATGACGTGCCGGACAGCCCGAAGGTGATGCTCACCGCAGGCGTCACCTGGAAGCCGACCTCATCGCTGGTAGCTAACCTGTCGGGCAAATATACCGACAAGCGTTACAGCAACTTTACGAACACGGAAGCAGTGGAAGCGTACACGGGGTGGAGTGCCTAAGTGGACATCGGCAACCCAAGGCCCAGCATCCTTCCGTCCCCTGTCTCCGCGAACGCTGCAAGTCTCGTTCATGGCGGAGTTCTGAGTCCATTCTGCTGAAAGCCTGCGCTCATGTGTCTCGCCTGTCGGGACTTGTGCTCGCAAGTCTCGATAGGCGAGAATCGTGCCCCACAAACAGCGCACGCTTTTCGGACCAACAATAATGACAAGTCTACTGGCCATTTCCCCGGCTCTACTGGCGCTGATCCTGGCGTTTACTACGCGACGTGTAATCCTGTCCCTGCTCAGTGCCGTGTTTCTCGGCTTTCTGATACTGAATCATTACAACCCCTTGAACGCGGCCATCGCGCTGTACCGCGAAGGCATTTTCCAGCAGCTGGAAGGCACCAATGCGCAAGTGGTGATCGTGATCACCATCATCTCCGGGTTCATCTATCTGCTGGAGGCCTCCGACACCATGCGGGCGTTTTCGCAGCTGCTGGGCACCCATGTGACCTCACCGATGAAACTCAAACTCAGTACCTTGTTCTCGGGCATAGTGATTTTCTTCACCGACTCGGGCAACTCGCTGATTCTCGGACCGGTCTATCGCCCCGTGTATGACAAGCTGAAGATCTGCCGAGAGAAGCTGGCTTTCTACATCGATTCCACGTCCTCGCCGGTATGCGTCCTCATTCCCATCATCAGCTGGGGCGCTTACACGATGGGGCTGATGGAAGACTCTTATGCGGCACAGGGTATCGACAAGGATGGTTTTGAGGCCTTCAGGGAAGTCTGGTTCTATCAGCTTTATCCGCTGCTGACGCTGGTGAGTCTAGCGTTCATTGCGATCTTCAATGTCTACATCGGCAAGATGCGTGAAGTGCAACAACAGTATCTGGCCGGGACGCACACTTACGAGGACACCAGCAGCACCTTGCAGCCAATGAGTCCGGCACTGCAGCAGCACGGCACCAAAGTAGTGGCGGCGGCACTGGGCACGTTGTTTGCGTCAATGCTGCTGCTGTTTACGTACTTTGCCGTCCGCAATGGCATGCTCGACGGCGCCACCATCCGCATCGCCCTTGCCTTGTCGTATACCATTGCCACCGTGACGACAATTTTCGTGCTGCATCGGCTGGCCATCTTTGATTTCAGCAGCAGCTCGAAATCCTTCGTCAACGGCATGGGCAGAATCATGCCGATTCTGTGCATTCTGATTCTGGCCTGGACACTCAGCGATGTGATGGTGCAACTCAAGACAGGCGAGGCCATTGCCCTGATGCTGGACAGCGTGAACTTCCCGCCATGGATGCTTGCCAGTGTCATATTCGTTATTGGCGCCGGCCTGTCGCTGGCGACAGGCTCGTCGTGGGGCACCTTCGCGGTCATCATTCCCATCGTGGTCACCACCGCCTTCGCGCTGGATGCACCTGTCGCCGTCTGCCTGGGCGCGGCGCTGAGTGGCGGCCTGTTCGGCGATCACACCTCACCCATTTCCGACACCACTGTCCTGTCGTCGATGGCATCCGGCGTCAATCACCTCTCCCATGTAGAGACCCAGTTCCCGTATGCCATGATCACCGCCGCACTGTCATTCGTCGGCTTCATGGTGGCGTCACTGCTTGCCCAGGGCGGCGCTGCCACCCCTTTCATCCCGGTGCTGATCATGGCTGGCATGGCAGGCATTGCGTATTTTCTGCTGTCGCGCAGCAGGCTGGCGGCCCTATGACAAAGTCCTTGCTCTGGTTGCGAAAGGAAGACAAGGCTGGCGAGCACCGCGTCCCCATGACGCCCGCCGGCGCCCGTGCACTGGTGGACGCCGGGGTACACGTGGTAGTAGAGAATTCCGACAACCGCATCTTTGCCGACGCGCAGTATGTCGAGGCCGGTGCGGAGCTGACGGCACTGCATTGGACGCAGGCGCCTGCCCATGCCGTCATCATCGGCCTGAAAGAGCTGGAAGACGGCACCACGCCCATCGCGCACCGCCACATCTATTTTTCACACACCTTCAAGGGGCAGAGCGGCGCCGCTGACGTGCTGGCACGCTTCGCCGCTGGCGGCGGCAGCATTCTTGACCTGGAGTTTCTGGCGGACGAGCAGGGCCGGCGCATCGCCGCTTTCGGCTACTGGGCGGGCTACGCAGGCGCCGCTGTCGGACTTCTGGGTCTGCTGCACTATCGATCCAGCCCGCTGCAAAACCCTGGCGATTTCCCCGCGCTGCGCGCCTTTGGCAGCCGAAAGGCCCTGCTCGATGCCCTGCGCAATTCCATTGGCAAGCAGGCTTTCAAGGTCATGGTGATGGGCGCTCTGGGCCGTTGTGGACGGGGTGCAATGGATCTGCTGACCGAGCTGGACGTCGGCATTGAGATTACCGCTTGGGACAAGCCGGAGTTCGACGCAGCAAGCAAGCCAATAGCCGACATCATCGCGCACGACTTGTTCGTGAACTGCGTGTATCTGCGGGAGAAAATTGCGCCGATGATCACTCCGGAGCTGCTGCGGGCCAACACCCGGCTCAGTATCATCAGTGATGTAAGTTGTGACCCCAACAACTCCAACAATCCGATCGCTGTTTATGACGCGATCACGTCGTTGCAGTCGCCGTTCCGGAGCGCCTGGGGCAGCGAAGTTCACCCGGTTTATCTGCAGGCAATCGACCATTTGCCGACACTTATTCCACAGGAGGCCTCTGAGGAATTCGCGGCCGCCCTGCTGCCGCATCTGCGCGAATATCTGCTGGCTGGCGCCCTGCCACCTGTGTGGCAGCGTGCCGAGGAACACTATCACAACGCCTGCAGTTCCTATGACATAACCACTGGCCTGCACGCCAGAGACACCTACGGCGCCTAAGGTCACACCATCCACCACGATAGGCACACCGGCTTCCATCAGCAGCAGGAAGCCGGACACGCACAGCGCGATGCCCACACAGGCCTAGCCGAAGGCCAGCAGCGGCGTCAGCCACAGGGCGTCGTCGCGATTGTTCTCCAGCCATTCCAGTATCACCGTGTCCATAGTCCGCTCTCTTTGCGTGCCAGCAGGATGATCAATGCCATCAATACGAAGTAATAGAGAGGAAAGGCCAACAAGGCGTCGAGGAACACCTGCTTTTGCAGCTCAGCCTCTGCCAGACCTCCCGCCCTCGCACGTAAGGTAGCGACAAGGCCGGTGTACAGCAGGCTGGCGAAACCCAGCCCGAGATTCAGGGCGAGTCCCTTGAAGCTGAGGACGGTGGCGCGGATGGTCGAGTCCACCGCCCGGTTCAGATAGAAGCTGGCCTGGAACTGCACCATGCCCAGCAGCGCAAAGGCGCCGACGGCAAATACCAGTCCGCCCACAGGAATGGCGAGCGCCAGGCCCAGCAGTGACAGGAGCAGAATGGATGACAACACGCCGAAGTTGAACGCAGGGGTGTGGCTGTTGACCAGATAGCGAGAGAAGCGCGCCGTGATGATACCGAACAGCGACATGCCGGCGCCGATGAAGCCGAACCAGGACACCGGAATATCGATCAGGCGGTAATACTCGCTGGCCAGCACCACGAACTGCCGGGCCACACTGTCCAGCGCCAGGGCTGCCAGAATCACGAACAATACGAAACGATGCCCCACTATCCAGCGCGCGGCGCGGCCCACCTGGCGGAAGGCCTCGATCAGGGCCCCGAGTCCTCCCTTGCCCGCCGCTGCCTGCGACGCCGGGTCGGCCGGCAGTTCACGGAACCCCAGCGCGGTGGCCAGCACCACGAAGGCACTGAGCAGTGTGAGGAGCACGGGCAGGCGAATCGCCGTCTCGCGGGCGATCTGCCAGTCGGGATTGAAGAGCGCCAGTGTGCGGTTCAGCAGGGCCTGGTCATACACGAAGGCGCCCAGGATCATGGTCACGAAGAAGCCGATGGACACCACCCGGGAGGTCTTCTCCAGCAGGTGCGACCATTGATCTTCACGCCCCAGGGCTTTCAGAGAGTCGTAGGCCAGGGCCTCGTCGGCCCCGCTGGCTGCGGCCTCCGACACCCCGGAGCTGATCCGGTTGATCAGAAATACCGTGAACAGCAGGCCCGACGCTCCCATGGGCACGAAAGCGAGCAGACTCATCTCCACCACCATCATGACAGCGGCGAAGATCACCAGGCGCCTGCGTCCGACAATGTCCGCCAGTGCTCCCGAGGGCACCTCTGCCACCACGATACTCAGCGCCCACGCCAGGTTGAGCAGGGCGAACTGCTCCAGCGTGAGGCCGTAGTCGAGAAACAGAATGGTCAGGACGGGGTAATAGAATCGCGCCGAATAGAACAGGCGAAAAACAATGAAGCGCCGCAGATTGCCCTCGAGGGCATCGCGGTCTCTGTCTGAAATGGGGAGCTGGCTGGTTGTCATGGAAGTCCTCGGCGTGAGGATCATTCCATGAGCGACAGGCCCGACGCAATCTTGTTGGAGCAAGCCGTGCACATTGAGAGGATTCTCACTTCACAAACTCATCAATTGCCGAAAACAGCGCACTGCGATGCACGCCATAGTCGCCGCCAGAGGCGGCAGTCCAGGCACTCAACACGACGATGACGAGGTCATTCGCCGGATTGAAATAGATACCTTGACCGTAAATGCCGCTAGCCCGGAAGATGCCGTCGCCTTCCAGCCACCAGAAATAGCCATAGCCATCGGATGCCGGTGACGGAGTAGTGGATTCTGCGATCCAGCCTTCCGGCACAACCCGCGTTCCATCGGGCAACACGCCATCATTCATTACGAACAGGCCGAGTCGACCGTAGTCTCGCAGCGTCGCATAGATACAGCAGCCGCCGCGTTCGCCGCCACCATAGCCATGGGTCGCCCAGTAGGCCGGAGATTCCATCATGTTTTCCCATATCTTGTGTGTGAGATAGGTGGACAAGTTGTTGCCGATGGCCGCACGCAGCACCACACCAGCCAGGTCGGTTTCGCCCGTGCTGTAGTTGAAGCGCTCTCCTGGCTCAGCCACGCGCGGTTTCGCACCGAGGAATTGCATCATTTCAACCACATTGCCACCGGGATAATTGCCCACATCGGAATTGGGGTCGGAGTAGGTTTCATTCCATTGCACTCCCGAGGCCATCTGCAACAGGTGGCGCAAAGTAGTGCCATCATAGGCAGAACCTTTCATCGCTGGCAGATAGTCTGTCACCTTGGCATCCAGGGTACTGATATAGCCATCGGCAATAGCAGCGCCGTACAAAAGGGAAGTCACCGACTTGGCCATGGAATAAGAAATCCACACCGAGTCCTCGTCATTGCCGAGTCCGTAATTTTCCAACAGGATGTCGCCATCCTTTAATACCAGCAGGCCAGCCACATGATTGCGTTCCATGAACTGATCGACCGAGTAGGGGGTCGCGTCCACCTGATACCGCAACTCGCTGAAATCCGTCGGACGTGAGAGCAGGGGCAATACCTTCTCCCCATTGCTGATCAGGCGGCCATTAGGTGTGCGGAAGCGTTCGATCAGGGCCAGGTGCTGCTCACTCATGGGTTCCATTTGGGCGGACAGTCCCGAGGTGCGAGCTGGTTGCGCTGCATTTTGCGCGGCTAAGGGCAGAGCGACCAGAGACAGGGGCAGACAAAGGGTGAGAGTGGTAGAAATTTTGGTTAAGGAACGAAGCATTTCGTTGCCTCCTTATGACGGACTCTTGATCAGTTAAATGAAAGTCGCTTATTTTTTTATTACCTTTGTGTCTGGACTATAGGAGGTAAGCAGGTCAGTGTCCACGAGGCGAAAAGAATGCGCGCGGCGACTCTGGCAACTAATTTTGTTAGAGTAGCGCACCGACGTCAGCCCTGACGACGACAATGACAATAAAAGGGGATTCACCATGCGCGGACTTCACGGACTGGCCATCGGCCTGATGCTCGTTTCCGGCCAGTCACTGGCCGAGGGCAGCGTTCTGTTCATCGGCAACAGCTTTACCTTTGGCGCCGGCTCGGCCGTGCGGTTCTACCGCCCCGACACGGTGACTGATCTCAACAATCTGGGTATCGGTGGAGTGCCGGCCCTGTTCAAGTCCTTCACCCAGCAGGCAGGCCTGGATTACGATGTGTACCTGGAAACCGAGCCGGGCAGCGGCCTCGACTTTCACCTCGCCAACCGGCTGGGCCTGATTGCCCGGCGTCCGTGGGACACCGTGGTGATGCATGGCTACAGCACCCTCGACTCTGACAAGCCCGGCGACCCTGCCAAGCTGGTCGCCACCGCACAGCAGATGGCGGAGATACTCGTGGATCGCAACCCGGACGTGGACATTCACCTGATGGCCACCTGGTCCCGCGCCGACGAAACCTATCAGGACGATGGGGCCTGGGCGGGTCAACCCATCGAGGCCATGGCCAATGATGTGCGTGCCGCTTACGACGCTGCTTCCGCTGCACCGAATGTGCGTGGGGTGATTCCAGTGGGCGAAGCGTGGACGCGGGCGATGACGACGGGCGTGGCCGATGCCAACCCCTATGACGGCATCGACTTCGGAAAGGTGGACCTGTGGACCTACGATCAATACCACGCCAGCACTCATGGCTATTACCTGGAGGCGCTGATGGTGTTCGGCCGCCTGACTGGCCTCGACCCGCGCTCGCTGGGCGACAACGAATGCTCGGCCTTCGAGCTGGGAATGACCGTGCCGCAGACGCGCGCGTTGCAGGCGGTGGCGTTTGATGAGCTTGCCAGTCATGGGACCATCACAGCCTTGCCCTTCGAGCCGGGCGTGCGGCTGTCAGCGGCGCGATGTTCGGCCCGCTCCAACAACAATAATTAACAATAATTAAAGAGCACCTATGAGCCAGCCCCCCCGCCTCGCTGTCCTCGGCGTTTGTTGCCTTGGCATTGTTGCATTCCCCGCCCGCGCGGCCGAACCCTTGCCTACGCTGCCGCGCCTTTCCGCCGCGCAGGTCGACATCACCCTTGATGGCTATCTCGATGAGCCTGTCTGGCAGACGCTGCCCGTCATCGATGGCATGCGCGTCATCCAGCCCGACACCCTCGAGCCCGCGCCTGTCGAGACGCACTCGCGCATCTTCTACACCGAGCGCGGCCTGTACGTGGGTGTGATGAATTATCAGGACCCGGCGACCTTGGTAGCGCGCATGAGCTCGCGCGATGTCGGCATCCAGCGCGATGGTTATGTCATTTCCATCGACCCCTCGGGCGAGGGCCTGTACGGCTATTTCCTGCGCATGAATCTGGGCGGCACGTTCTCGGATGGCACCATCCTGCCCGAGCGTCAGATCAACCGGCAGTGGGACGGCCCCTGGGATGCCGTGACCCGCGAGACCGACGAAGGCTGGGTGGCCGAGATCTGGATACCCTGGTCGATGATGAGCCTGCCGCAGTCGGGCAGCACTCGCCGCATCGGCTTGTACACCGAGCGTATGGTGGCCGCCCGGGGCGAGACTTACTCCTGGCCCGCGCTGCCGGGCACCAACAGCGAGTACCTGTCGGCGTTCCAGAAGTACGAACTCACGGGCGTGAATCCGGCCACGCAATTCACCTTCTATCCCTACAGCTCGGCCACGTTCGACGACATGAAGAACCAGACCGACTACCGCGTCGGCGCCGACGTGTACTGGCGGCCCAGTTCCAACATGCAGCTCTCCGCCACGCTGAACCCCGACTTCGGCACGGTGGAGTCTGACGATGTGGTGGTGAACCTCGGCGCCTTCGAGACCTTCTTCGAAGAGAAGCGCACCTTCTTCCTGGAAGGGCAGGATGTCTTCAGCACCTCGCCCCGCGACGGCGGTAGCGGTTTCGGACCCACCACATTGCTGAACACGCGGCGCATCGGGCGGCAGGCCAGCTTCAGTGTGCCCACGGGCGTCAGCGTGATCCCCACCGATCTCAGCCGCCCCACCGATCTGCTTGGCGCGGCGAAAGTGACCGGACAGTCTGGAAACTGGCGCTACGGTACATTGCTCGCTTCAGAAGATGATTCCCTGGTACGCGGTACCCGCTTGGATGGCAGCCGCGTCACGCTGGAAGCCCAGGGCCGCGACTTCGCTATTGGGCGTCTTCTCTACGAAGACACCACCGGAGGCGGTCGCCGCGCCATGGGCTGGTTCGGCAGCAATCTGGCCTACCCGGACAGCGACGCGCTGGTCAATGGCGTCGACCTGCACTATTTCTCCGCCGACAACCGCTGGATCTTCGACGGGCAGCTGGTGCACAGCGACGTGCGCGATGTCACCGGCAGTGGCGCCTATTTCGACCTCGACTACCGGCCCGCCCGCGGCGTACAGCACTCCCTCACCGCTACGTACCTGGACGACGAGCTGGACCTGAACGACATCGGTTTCCTCACCCGCAACGACCTGGTACAGGCAGACTATCGGTTCAATATCTCGCAGTCGGACCTGCCGGGCCTGCGCTCACGCTCGCGCACCGTGCAGGTCAACAATCAGTGGAACACCGACGGACGCCCCGTGCGTCTGGGCTTCTTCTACTCCGAAAACCTGACCTTCCTCGACAACGACTCGTTCAACACCACGCTGCGCTACTTCCCGCCGCGTGTGGACGACACCCTCAGTCGGGGCAACGGCACGTTCAAGATTCCCGAGCGCTGGGCCGTGGATGCGTCCTGGCGCAGTGACCGGGCGTTGCCCCTGTCGTGGAGCGTGGGCTTTAACGCGGGGCAGGAGGATCTTGGCCTGCAGAATCTGAGCTACAACGCGGGCATCACCTGGAATCCGAACGATCGCCTGTCCATGGAGGTCAGCGCCCGCTATGTGGACCGCGAGGCCTGGCTGATCCACCAGGGCAAAGGCCGCATGACGGCCTTCGAGGCTAACGAGTGGGGGCCGCGCGCCGAGCTGGACTACTTTATCAATGCCAAGCAGCAGCTGCGTTTTTCGATGCAGTGGACGGGCATCAAGGCCTTCGAGAATCGTTTCTACCAGGTGAATGCCGCGCGGGTGGTGTCGCTGGTGGGGACAGGGGATGTCACGGCGGGCTCGGACGATTTCGCCATCAGCCGCATGAGTTTTCAGGCGCGCTATCGCTGGGAGATTGCGCCGCTGTCGGATCTATTCTTCGTGTACACGCGGGGCGGGAATCTGGCACGCACGTTCGAGGATGATTATGCAGGGATGTTCGAGCATGCGTGGTCAGATCAAATAGTGGACAACTGGGTGGTGAAGCTGCGCTACCGCTTGTAGGAGCAGGCCTTCTCCCACAGGGCAAATCCTGTGTTACTCTCGGCGCTTTGTGACAGCCTTTATGGAAGATAACAATGAACGAATTCGTGAGCACTATCAATGCCATCGTCTGGAGTCCTGCGCTGGTCTTCCTGTGTCTGGGAGCCGGGTTGTATTTCTCCGTAAGAACGCGCTTCCTGCAGTTGCGCCACTTCCGGGAAATGATTCGGCTGATCTTTGATGGCAGGGCCTCAGAGGCCGGTATTTCGTCCTTTCAGGCCTTGACGATGACTCTGGCTGGCCGCGTCGGTACCGGCAACATCGCCGGGGTAGCGACGGCCATCACCTTTGGCGGGCCTGGTGCGTTGTTCTGGATGTGGGTAGTCGCCTTTCTGGGAGCCAGTTCGGCCTTCGTCGAATCGACGCTGGGGCAGGTCTACAAGGAGAAAATCAACGGGCAATATCGCGGCGGCCCGGCCTTCTACATCGAGAAAGGTCTCGGCATCAAATGGTTCGCCCTGCTGTTCGCCTTCACCACCATTCTGGCCTGCGGATTCCTTCTCCCGGGTGTGCAGGCCAATGCCATCGCCTCCAGCATCAATACCGCTTTCAACATTGACACGCGCTTCACGGCGGCCGCGTTGGCGATCCTGCTCGGCTTCATCATCTTCGGCGGGCTGCGCCGCATTGCCAGTTTTGCCGCGTCAGTCGTGCCTTTCATGGCCATCGCCTACGTGGGTGTTGCCTTGTTCATCATCCTGATCAACATCGACAAAGTGCCCGCAATGTTCGTGCTGATCATCAGCAGTGCCTTCGGTTTCAACTCCGCCTTTGGTGCGATTCTGGGTCTGGCCATCATGTGGGGCGTGCGCCGTGGCGTCTACTCCAATGAGGCAGGTCAAGGTACCGGGCCACATGCTTCTTCTGCGGCCTCTGTCAGTCATCCTGCCAAACAGGGTCTGGTGCAGGCCTTCTCGGTCTACGTCGATACCCTGCTGGTGTGCACCGCCACGGGTTTCATGCTGCTGATCACCGGGCTCTATAACGTCGAGGGTCCGACGGGTGAAGTGATGTACACGGGTGTTGCGGGAGTCGGTGCGGGAGCCGGTTATGTGCAGACGGCAATGGAAAATCTGATGCCTGGCTTCGGCAACATCTTCGTCGCGCTGGCGCTGTTCTTCTTCGCCTTCACCACCATCGTGGCCTATTACTACATTGCCGAGACCAATATCAGTTACATCAACCGCTTTATCGCGCGGCCCTGGATGACCCAGGTGCTGCGCGTCGGCATCATCGCTGCCGTGGTCTACGGCACTGTGAAGACGGCCGATCTGGCATGGGGGCTCGGCGATATCGGAGTAGGGCTGATGGCCTGGCTCAATATCGCCGCGATTCTGATGATGCAGAAGCCCGCGTTCATCTGCCTGAAGGATTACGAGGAGCAGAAGGCACGGGGCATAAACCCTGTGTTTGATCCCGAAGCGCTGAATATCAAGGGCGCGGACTACTGGGTGGAGCGGTGCGCTGAGGAGCAGCGCAAGAAGAAGGTGGATTGATCTCGTTTAGATGGCGATGGTGCCTCCGATGACTTCATGACGGATCGTGAGCAACCTACCAGGCAAGCGCGAGATCCGTTGTAGTAGCGATGACCCCAAACGAGAAGGGCCGAAGCAACACAATTTGCGCTGCGTCACTTCGGCCCTTCATTTAAATCGCCTGCAGGCAGGCTCCCACAGAGCGGGTTCTTAGCCGGCGAGATTCGCGTTCGCGAAGTCCCAGTTCACCAGGTTGTCGAGGAAGCTGGCGAGGAAGTCGGGGCGACGGTTCTGGAAGTCGAGGTAGTAGGCGTGTTCCCACACGTCACACACCAGAATCGGCGTGGCACCGCTGGTCAGCGGAGTCTCGGCGTTGGCAGATTTGGCGATCTTCAGTTTGCCGCCGTCCAATACCAGCCATACCCAGCCGCTGCCGAATTGGCCGATGCCGCCGGCGACGAATTCTTTCTTGAAATTGTCATAGCTGCCGAAGTCGGCATCGATCTTCGCTGCAATCGCTCCGGTCGCTGCACCGCCGCCTTTAGGCTTCATGCTCTTCCAGAAGAACTCGTGGTTGTAGCACTGGCCGACGTTGTTGAAGAGCGGGCCACCGACTTTGTGAGAGGCCTTGACCAGATCTTCGAGTGTGTCAGCGTCGATGCTGGCGTCGGCGAGCAGTTCGTTGCCCTTCACCACATAGGCATTATGGTGTTTGCCATGGTGAAAGCTGAAGGTTTGCGCAGACATATGGGGTTCGAGCGCGTCGGCTGCTTAGGGGAGAGCGGGAAGTGTTAATTTCATGGTGACCTCGGTTGGGTAGTCGTTGTGATTCTTGCTTTTTTTGCGCCTGTGGCTAAGATTCTGCGCATTAAGTGTGGGGCGAGAATAAAGCACTCCGCAGGGCAATTCAAGGAAGGTGGCGGTAGCCCAACGCCGCTGTAGACCTTGGTGATCGAATTACGGGATAATGCCGCCATGAGAGACAACGACGATTTACTAGATATCCCTTCGATGATTCCCGCCCAGGATGAAGTCGTTCACCGTCAGGATGCGCGCAAGCAATCCGACATTGAGCGGCCTGTGCGCTATGGCCAAACCACCAAAGTCAGTACCTGGCCGGTGCGTATCATGCTCGGCCTGTTGACGCTGTCCATTGGTGCTGGCGGTGCGCTCGGCTATCAGGTGTACATGCAGAATCTGGCCGCGCTGGAACAGGCCAATCTCAGGATTGAAGACCTTGAGAGCAAGCTGGCGCTGGTCGGCAATTCGGCCGAGGAAACCACGGCCAATGTGATCGAGCGTCTCGACTTCAACTTCTCCGAAGTTGACAAGCTGTGGGCGGCCCGCAATACCACCAATCAATCTGTCAACGAACTGACGGGAAAGATTGCGGTGCTGCAGGATGCAAGCACAGGCCACACCGAGACTACTGATACTCTGAGCGAACTGCTGGCACGCAATGCGGCGCAGACGCAGGAGGCTCAGGTCGGTGTCAACCGTCTCAGCACGGCGCTGGAAGAAGCGAACCAGGCCATTGCGGGTTTGAACACCAGTATGCAGAGTGTGCAGAACGTGGCGCAGGAAATGGCCAACATCCGCGCAAGTCTGAACGATGGCGATAGCACACTGGTGGGTCTGCAGGATCGAATGGCCAATGTCGAGGAAGCCGTTGAGTCCATCGACGCCTATCGGCTGCAGGTCAATCAGGCCTTGAGCAGGCTGCAGGAGAACATCGAGGCGGCGCAGGCCGCACCTCGTTAACCTCAACGAGCGTACGCGCCGCAATTTAAGCCTTGGCAAGTGCAGCGTCTCGGGTATAATGCCGGCCCTCTTGCGTACGACCATCGTCGTGCGCAGATTTTTCAGTCACTCACGTTGTTGTGGGTCGACTGGTCAGAGCAGCCCCACATCGCGGATGTGGCGGAATTGGTAGACGCACTGGATTTAGGTTCCAGCGCCGCAAGGTGTGAGAGTTCGAGTCTCTCCGTCCGCACCAGTGGGGCTTCTTGTATTCATCTAACAGATCAGTCTATTCTCCTGCGCAACTAATGCTCGCTCACAGCGTGGCATTCCCGCAATTTCTGTGTCGAGCCGCCTCATGTCCGACTCCAAGAACGACATCCCCAAGAATAACACCCCAAAGAAAGATACCGCCAAGAATGGCCTCATTTCCAAAGTGCTGGCGATGACGAGTATTAAGACCTCTGGCAAGAATGTTACAAAGGCGGACGTCGGGACTGCTGTTGCTGGCAAGACTGATATCTCTGCATTTCTGCAGAAAGTGGCTGCGCTGCCGCCGGTAGGCAAAGCTGCTGGTTCGGGGCGTCTGCTCTTTGCCCTGGATGCCACCGGCAGCCGCGAACGCACCTGGGATCAGGCTAGCCAGTTGCAGGCGGAGATGTTCATTGCCGCTCAAGCACAAGGTGGACTGCAGGTACAGCTGACTTACTTTCGTGGCTTCGCTGAATTCTACAAGACGGCCTGGTGTCGTGACTCCTCCGCGCTGCTGGGCTTGATGACTGGCATTCAGTGTCGCGCCGGTACTACGCAGATCGAGCGGGTGCTGCGTCATGCGTTGGCGGAGAATCGCATCCAGCGCATTCACTGTGTCGTCTATGTGGGCGATGCGATGGAGGAGAACCCCGAGGTACTCGCCCAGCTGGCAGGCCAGTTGGGCATTCTCAATGTGCCGATGTTTGTCTTTCAGGAGGGCGGAGATCCGTTGGCACGTCAGACGTTTGAAACGCTGGCGAGAGTCTCCAAGGGTGCCTATTCGCAATTTGATGCTGCCAGTGCCGGACAGTTGAAAGAGCTGCTGCGTGCGGTGGCGGTCTATGCCAGCGGCGGGCTGCAGGCGTTGGAGCACTTCTCGCGCTCCTCCGGTGATGCGGTCAAGCGCTTGACTCGGCAGATGGGAGGATAGGTCTGGTGTTTCTGCTGCGTTACATCCTTATTCTGGCACTGCCTGTTCTGGCCTACATCGGCCTGCGCCGGTTTGCCATCCGCTATAACTTGAACCAGCGCCAGTTCAACATGCTGCTGGTGCTGACGGTGATTCTGGTAGGTGTGCTGGTGCTGATTTTGTTGGGGCGTCTACCGATTCATTTTCTGATGGCACCGATCATGGTCGCTGCGACTTTCCTGTTGCGCAATTTGCATCTCGTTATCCGACTGCTGCCGTTGATCAATATGTTTCGCACCCGCACGGCGCGCACTGCGAAGAGTGCCTATGGCGTCGCGGGGACACCGGACACTTCAAGTATTCGCACACGCTTTCTGCTGATGCAGATGCAGCTTAGCACCGGTGACATGGATGGGGAGGTGCTGGAGGGCAGTTTCCAGGGCGATCGCCTCTCTGCGCTGAACATGGAGCAATTGCTGGAGCTGGCGGGGGAGTGCGCCCGTGACTCTGACTCACTGCAGATTCTGGAGGCTTATCTCGACCGCGTGCATCCGCAGTGGCGTGGGGGCCAAGAGGGGGCAGCTGGTCAGGCATCGACGCAAGGCTCGACTCAAGGCAACCCTGGCAGCTCAGAGGCGATGATGACAGAGACAGTGGCGCTGGAAATTCTCGGCCTCGCCTCCGGTGCCAGCCGTGAGGAGATCGTGCAGGCCCATCGCCGCCTGATGCAGAAGATGCATCCTGATCGTGGAGGCTCCGACTATCTGGCCAAGAAGATCAACGCGGCGCGGGATTTTCTGCTGGAGCGGTAGTGATTTTTTGTCTACTCAAACAAAGTCAAGACCCATCCCGATCGCGGAACCCCAGCAAATACAGAATGCCATCCAGCCCCAGTGTGGAGATGGCCTGCTTGGCCGACTGTTTGACAAGTGGCTTGGCGCGAAAAGCCACGCCTAATCCGGCGATGGAGAGCATGGGCAGGTCATTGGCGCCGTCACCTACCGCTATGGTTTGTTCCAGACTGATGCCCTCGCGCTGGGCGAGTTCCCGCAGCAGGTCGGCTTTGCGCTGGCCATCCACGATGGGCAACTGCACCTCGCCGGTAACCAACCCGTCTTTGACAGGCAAGTTATTGGCGTAGACGTAATCTATCCCAAGACGCTTTTGCAGGCGTTCGGCAAAGTACGTGAAGCCGCCGGAGAGGATGGCGGTTTTGTAACCTAACCGTCGCAGCTGACTGATCAGTGTCTCCGTTCCCTCGGTCAGGCGCAGGGTTTCCGCGATCTCGGCCAGAGTAGATTCGGGCAAGCCTTTCAGCAGCGCCATCCGTTCACGGAAACTGGCCTGAAAATCCAACTCACCGCGCATGGCGCGTTCGGTAATGGCGGCGACTTGCTCGCCGACGCCAGCGGCCTTGGCCAGCTCATCAATCACTTCCGCGTCGATCAGCGTGGAGTCCATGTCAAAGACCACCAGACGGCGGTTGCGGCGGAAGATGGTGTCCTGCTGGAAGGCGATGTCGACGTTCAGCTCTTGGGCAATCGCCAGGAACTCGGCGCGCAGCTGTTCTGGATCCTCGGGTTCTCCGCGCACGGAGAATTCGATGCAGCCCTTGCCCATGTCGGCGGGGAGTCCCTCAGGGATGCGGCCGGAGAGGCGGTCAATGTGATCGATATTCAGGCCGTGGCGGGCGGTGATGGTGCTGACGCGAGCGATATGCTCGGCTGTCACGCGCCGTGCCAGCAGGGTCACGATGTGGCGCGCCTTGCCCTGACCGTTGACCCACTGGGCATAGTCCTCGGGGCTGATAGGCGTGAATTTGACCTGCTGATCGAGTTCGGAGCCTCGGAACAGCACCTCTTTGAGCACATCGGTTCTGTCCTCACAACCACTCATTTCCACCAGAATGCCGAACGACAAAGTGTCGTGGATCACCGCTTGGCCAATGTCGAGAATGTTCACGTGTGAACGCGCCAGAATGCCGGTGATGGCAGCTGTCAGACCTGGGCGGTCCGGCCCGGTGATGTTGATCAGTACAATTTCCTTCACGCCTGCGTGCTCCTGTAGTGGGGGCATTTTTTCTGGGCTATTGGTTATGTGGCGATGCTTCGAGGGCGCGTATTGTAGCCGTCTAAGTCGGGCCAGCACCACTGGCAATGCTGGGTACGCTCGCACAATGCCTGGCGTCAGCCCTTCTTGCGATTCAGAAACGCCAGCATGATGGCCTGTGCCTCGGAAGTTTGCAGCAGCCGTGCAAACTGTTCCAGCTCCACGGTGATGGTGCCGTCGACCTGTCCTTGTTGTGCTCGCTTGAGCAGCTGCTTGGTAGTCTGTACCGCATCTCCCGGCAGCGCTCCCAGCTCCTGCGCCTTCTGCATGGCGTAGGCCAGCACCTCGCCGTTCGGCAGGACCCTGTTGACAAGGCCATACTCCTTTGCCGTCAGTGCCGAGAAGCGCTCGCCCAGCAGGAGCAATTCAGCAGCACGTTGATGCCCCATCAGCAGCGGCGCCAGATAACTCGAGCCTGCCTCCGGGCACAGCCCCAGACGTGAGAATGGCAGTTGCAGATATGAATCGGTGGAGGCGTAGGCCAGATCGCAGTGCAGCAGCATGGTAGTGCCGATGCCGATGGCCAGACCGTTGACTGCCGCGATCACTGGTTTGCGGGCATGGCAGATGGCCTTCATGAACTGCACCGAGGGGCGCTCGCTTTGGCCATCTGTGGTCACCACGAAATCATTGACGTCATTGCCGCTGGTGAAGCATTCGGCGGTGCCTTGAATCACGATCACCTTGATCGAGGCTTCGGCATCGGCGTACCGCAGACCTTCTGCCAGTGCGCGATACATGGTCTGAGTCAGCGCGTTTTTCTTCTCGGGCCGGTGCATCTGCAGCGCGAATACCGGGCCATTCTGCGAGTAAATAACGTTCGGATCGATGGAGCCTGTCATGATCTTCTCCTGTGCTGTCCGGGCAGTTCTGCGGGGCTTTAATTTTCAAGCTGGCGGCTCAATTTACTCTGCCCCCTGCGCTAATGCTAGAATCGCCGCCTTGTGAATTCATCTGGATATCCCGCCAGAACAGGACCCCACACCATGACCGTTATTCGCCAGAAAGACCTTATTGAGAGCGTTGCCGATGCCCTCCAGTACATCTCCTATTACCATCCGCTGGATTTCATTCAGGCTGTGAACGAGGCGTATGAGCGCGAGGAATCGCCCGCCGCCAAAGATGCTATGGCGCAGATTCTCATCAACTCGCGCCTGTGTGCCGAGGGCAAGCGCCCCATCTGTCAGGACACCGGTATTGTCACCGTGTTTCTGAAGATCGGCATGAATGTGCAGTGGGAAGGCGAACTGAGCGTCGCGGACATGATCAACGAGGGCGTGCGCCGCGCCTACCTGAACCCGGACAATGTGCTACGCGCGTCAATACTGAGCGACCCCGCCGGCGCCCGCAAGAATACCAAGGACAACACGCCGGCGGTGATTCATATGGAAGTCGTCCCCGGCGACGAGCTGGAGGTTACCGTGGCGGCCAAGGGTGGCGGCTCCGAGAACAAGGCCAAGCTGGTCATGCTCAACCCCAGCGACAGCATCGTCGACTGGGTGCTGAAAACCTTGCCGACCATGGGCGCTGGCTGGTGTCCGCCCGGTATGTTGGGCATCGGCATCGGTGGCACCGCCGAGAAGGCGGCATTGCTGGCCAAGGAAGCGTTGATGGACCCGATAGACATCCACGAGCTGCGCAAGCGCGGCCCGCAGAATCGCGTCGAGGAGCTGCGTCTGGAGATGATGGACAAGGTCAACGCGCTGGGCATCGGCGCACAGGGCCTGGGCGGTCTGACCACCGTGCTGGACATCAAGATCAAGGATTTTCCAACCCACGCGGCCTCACTGCCGGTGGCGATGATTCCAAACTGCGCCGCCACCCGGCACGCCCACTTCGTACTCGATGGCAGTGGTCCCGCGCAGCTTGAGCCGCCGCGTCTGGAAGACTGGCCGCAGATCACCTGGGACGTCGGCCCCCGCGCCCGTCGGGTGAATCTCGACACTGTGACACCTGCGGATGTCATGCAATGGCAGCCTGGCGAGACGCTGTTGCTTTCCGGCAAGATGCTGACCGGCCGCGATGCCGCGCACAAACGTATGATCGAGATGTTTGCCCGCGGGGAGTCACTGCCGGAGGGCGTGGATCTGCGGGGCAAGTTCATTTATTACGTCGGCCCGGTCGATCCGGTGCGTGACGAGGTGATAGGGCCTGCCGGTCCGACCACCGCAACGCGCATGGACAAGTTCACCGAGACGCTGCTCGACAAGACCGGCCTGCTGGGCATGATCGGCAAGGCGGAGCGTGGGCAGGTGGCGATCGATGCGATCAAGAAGCACAAGGCGGTGTATTTGATGGCGGTGGGCGGTGCAGCCTATCTGGTGTCGAAAGCCATCCGCAAGGCGAAGATTGTGGCGTTCCACGACCTGGGGATGGAAGCGATCCACGAGTTCGAGGTGGAAGATATGCCCGTGACGGTGGCGGTGGATGTCAATGGCACGTCGGTGCACAAGACCGGGCCGGTTGAGTGGCAGGCGAAGATTGCGCAGAAGTTGGTGGTGAGGTAGGAATATCCTCAGTCACACATATCCGAGTAATAATTAGGCACCTGCAGATCAATCGCCTTCTGGGCGCCCCTGATCTGCAGCGCTGACTGGGACATCTCAAGTCCGTCGCCATCCAGCACGTTATGGTCGAAGCGGTAGATCGGCCCTATCTCTCCCGCCGTCGCCGCCGCATCATAGCGTCGTGAATGCTCCTGCACCGCCTCGTTGCGCTGCGAGTAGGCCTTCATCCTGTCCTTGCCGTGTTTCTTCTCCAGCATCTTCTGCGTAATGTGCGGCGCCAGAATCGAGGCCGTAGCGTTGTTGCCGCCGAACCCCTTGGAGTTGATCAGCACTGCGTCCATGCCGGTGCGGCCGACATCACGGTGCTGCAGCAGGAAGTCCAGGTTGTTCTGATGGACGTCGTCAGCCACGCGCTCCGTACTGAGGATGCCGGGGATGATGCCGTACTGCCACAAGCCCAGACTGCAGGCCAGTTGATCGCCTGCCGAACTGGCCAGCGAGTGGCCGATGTAGGACTTCAGCGCAGCGACCGGCCAGCGCGGAATCTTCCAGTTGGCTGCCACGGTGCTCATGATGTGAGACTCGGTGACGCGGTTCTGTGGGGTGCCGGTGCCATGGGCCTGCACGTAGCTGCGGTGTTGCAGACCGGTCTCGCCGATGATGTTGCGCGTGGCCGCAGCGGCCTTGGCCATGGTGATGTAGTTGCCGACGCCGGGGCTGGCGATGGACTTCTTGTAGCCGTCGGCATTCACGAACACATCGTTAACCGCGCCAAGGATATTGGCACCCAGTTCCAGCGCCAGCTCGTCGTCGCATAGCACGACGTACTGAGCAGACTCGGCCAGCGTAAAGCCGATGTTGTCACCGAACGGGCGGCAGGCACGGGCATGATCAGGACGCGACAGGTTCTTGTGCTGGTCCAGGGCGAGCAGCGCCGCATCGTCGGCCAAGGCGCCCATGGTGGCATAGCCTTCGATCACTTCAGGAGTAATCGGCGCCTCGCTGGTGCCGACGATGACGATGCGATGGGTGCCGGCCTGAATGTCACGGATACCCTGGCGCAGGTTGTAGAGGAAGGTGGCGCAGGCCGCGACATTGGTGCCGGTGGTGCCCAGATTGCCGAGGATGTAGGCGTTGATGAAGTCGGCCGGCATCTCCGCGAAACCCAGGGGCAGCTGCTTGGAGCTGACCTTCTTGCCCAGGAGTCTGGCTTGCAGCATGCCGCCATTGCCGTTGTAATCGAGCTGCGTCATACAGCTGCCGGCGGAGACGCTGATCTGGTCCGGAGCAACATGGCCGAGGATGGTATCCCAGTCGAGTCCAAGGGATTGAATGGCGTCGCTCGCGCCGTAAATGGTCATCTGCAGGCCGCGCGGGTGGTTGCGCGACGGGTAGAGCTCCTTGGGATCAAACCCAGTGGGTAACTGCCCCGCGCTGTTGACCTCGGAGCGCATGTAATTTTCTGTCAACACTTCCATGGCGCCGGGCACTGCAACCCGGACCTGCCCCGGGCCGTGGTCACTGATCTGCCAGTCCAGAGGAATTTCGTCAGGCAGCTGCTGTTTGCGGATCACGAAGCTGAGGGGTTTGTCGGCATCGGCGCTGAGAGTCGCGCGTTTGTGGTACAGCACACGGTCTGGATTGAAGAGGTTGCCTTCGAGGCGGCGAATCAGCGTTCCGGCTTTGAGAGTAGGGTCAAGAGCCTGTAACCAGCTGTCGAGCTGGATTATCTGGCCCTGTGCGTCTTGCCATTGTCCTTCTGATTTCTTCAGCAGACCCATGAGGCTGGCCAGGCTGGCGCGAGTCTCCAAGGCATCCCTTGGATTCAGAGAGTCGAGCACCAGTCTTCGGTAACCATGGTGGGAAGATGTCCGCCCGGCAGGGTTGATTCCCCCCATGCCGATGATGACTGGCAGTTTCGACATAACGCTCTCCCGTGACCATTGCAAAGTATGTCCGTGATACTAAGCATTCGCGTCCTGGTGAACTAGGTCATTCTAGACATTGTAAGTGTCTTTCTGGCCACTGTGCAGCCCGCTGGTGCCAGCGCCGGCAACCTTCGGTAGTATTGCGTCTGATATTCACAGAATGCCCAGTGAGCCCCGCATGACAGACATTCATTTTGCCGACCGAGTGCGACAGATACACCAAGAGTTGGGTATCCCGGAGGATTACGCCCGCAGTGCAGCGCTGGCCCTGCAGCAGGAGCCAGCGGAGCTGGCCCTGTGTGAACCGGATTATTACGGTCGCGAGCAGCGCCTGACACCGCAGGCGCTGGCAGCCTGGCACAGCATGCGTGACAGCGCTCAAAAAGAAGGGGTAACACTATTCCTGATTTCAGCGTATCGCAGTGTGGACTATCAGGCACAAGTGATCCGCAGAAAGATCGACGCTGGCAGAACCATCGCGGAGATCATGTGCGTCAATACCGCACCCGGCTACAGTGAGCATCATACCGGGCGTGCCATCGATATCGGTACTCACGATTGTCCCGTCTTGGAAGAACAGTTTGAGAACACATCGGCCTTTGCCTGGTTGCAGAGCAATGCTGCTGATTTTGGGTTCACACTCTCATACCCACGAGACAATGCCTGCGGCATCAGCTACGAGCCGTGGCACTGGTGCTATCAACCCGCTGATTGATTTGTCGCTGCCGATGGTGTTGAATTTCTATCCATTTCCGAAGACTTTCGCTTCTTTCTGCAGGCCTTCGTTTACCAGCAGATGCTTGAGGAAAATGCCTGATTTTGGGCACATTTGTGCGCCTTCTCCGCCACTGATTGAACGACAAAACACCCTTAGACAAAACTTTTTTATTGGGGTAGTCTTGAATCGTAAGCAGTAAGAAGGAGCTTTAATGCACACCGTACGACACGCCGCACGCTCGATTCTGCTGGCACTCCTTGCCCTGACATTTGGGGCCAAGGCTTTTGCTCAAGAGCCGCAGATCGACTTTCAGGAATGGCTCACTGCCTTGATCGTCGAGGCCAGAGAACAGGGCGTACGTGAGGATATCATCCAGCAGGCGCTGAGCTCCGTCACTCCCATCCCCCAGGTCATTGACAATGACCGCAATCAGGCAGAATTCAAGGAAACCTTCGAGGAATACCTCGTCAAACGTGTCACGAACTGGCGCATCGACACGGGGCGTGCGCGTCTGCGCGAAAATCGTGAATTGCTGGCGCGAGTTGGTGAGCAATATGGCGTTGATCCGCGTTTCATCGTCGCGTTCTGGGGCGTGGAGACCAACTACGGCAGTTTTACCGGCGGCACCGATGTAATACGTGCACTGGTCACGCTTGCTTATGATCCCCGCCGCGCAGCGTACTTTCGTCGCGAGTTGCTCAGTGCCCTGCAGATATTGAATGAGGGCCACATCTCTCATACAGACATGAAAGGGTCATGGGCTGGAGCCATGGGGCAGAGTCAGTTTATGCCATCCAGTTTTTTGCAGTACGCACAGGACTTCGATGGTGACGGAAAGCGTGACATCTGGAACAGCAAGGCTGACGTGTTCGCTTCCATTGCACAGTATTTGAAAGCCGCTGAATGGGATGACGCGCAGACCTGGGGTCGTGAGGTGACGCTGCCCGCCGATTATCAGGCGCGCGCTGAACAGTGGCGTCAGCCGCCCCAGGAGTATTCATGCAGCGTGTTGCGCAATCACACCATGCAATTACCGCTGCAGCAGTGGCAGGAAATTGGTGTACGTCGCGCCGATGGCTCGGATTTGCCGACCAATGATCTGGTGGCGTCGATTGTACTGCCCGATGGCGAGGAGGGCAGGGCTTTCCTGACCTACGGAAATTTCCGTGCAATTTTACGGTACAACTGTGCGAACAATTATGCGCTGTCGATTGGACATCTTGCCGACAGTTTCAGCGGTTATTGAAAGAAATTTTCTGCCAGTACTTTAAATCAACAGAGGAGGGCCTCATAGAAAAAGAGAGAATAAAAATCAACGAGTCACGATAACAAGGAGACCATAGTCTATGCCTAATGCATTCCAAGTTGTTTATCACAATATTGATCAATCACCAGCCTTGTCCGAAAAAGTTGCCAAGCGCATTGAGAAATTACAGCGCTTCAGTAACGACATCATCGGCGGTCGCGTCGTGCTGGATTCTCCGCACAACAATCATCAGAAGGGTAAAGTCTTCAGTGTCACCCTTGAGATCCATACCTCGGGTAAAGAGGTCATCGTCAAGCAGGATCAACACGACAGAGCGGCGCACGAGGATATCTATGTTGCTGTCCGCGATGCCTTCAATGCTGCAGAGCGACAGTTGAAGTCCTTGGGGCGCAACCCACGCAAAAGCACACTTGCTGCAGAGAACTTTGAAGAGCTCCCGGAGACAGGTGAGAGCGACGCAGTCGATTTCGAACAGGACGATGAAGAACTGGCCGCGCGCGTGGCATAACGAAGCGTTAATCAATACGGGAACCATTTATGGCATTAAGCAATCAGGATAGAACTGAACTCGAGGCAGCGGCGTTTCGGCGCCTGCTGCAGCATCTCGATGAGAAAAAGGATGTGCAGAATATTGACCTCATGAATCTTGCCGGGTTCTGCCGCAATTGCCTCGCGAAGTGGTATGCGGCGGCGGCGAAGGACAAGGGGTTTGAAGTTGATTATGAGCAGGCTAGGGAGATCGTCTACGGTATGCCCTATGTTGAATGGAAGGAGAAGTTCCAGAAACCCTGAAGTATCCTGCCTGTGTGGGCCTGCCTGCAGGCAGGCCCACACAGTCCTCCTTAACCCGCCTCTACATTGAAAAGTTTATTGCGCACCAGGTGCCGGTACTCGTTCGGGGTGATCGTATTGATGCGTTTGAACAGCGACGAAAAATAACTCGTGTCCTGGTAGCCCACCGCGAAGGCGATCTCGGCGATACTCAAGTTACTCAGTTTCAGCAGTGATTTTGCCTGCTCCAGTCTCACCTCCTGAAGGTATTGCAGAGGCGTCTTGCCAGCGGCCTGGCGAAAGCGGCGATTGAACGAGCGCAAGCTGATGTCAAAGCGCTTCGCCAGCTCCTGCAGTGATACATCAAGCTGATAATTCTTCTGCAACCATTCCTGAATCTTGATGATCTGTTCGTCGTGGTGGGTGTTCTTTTCCGCATTCGCCAGCAGCATCGATTCGTAGGAACGTTTCAACTCGTGCGTGAAGTGATGTGAGACCTCATCGGCCACATGTGCGGTGAACAGCATTTCCACGAAGTGCAGCATCACATCACGCACAGCATTGACGCTGCCGGTGCAGTACAGGCGGTCGGTGTGAGTGATGAAGCGTTTGCGCTGCAGTTTCACGCGCGGATAGCGCTTCTGAAAATCGTCGAAGTAGTACCAGTGTGTCGTCGCCGTGCGTCCATCGAGCAAACCAGCATCAGCGAGAAAATAACTGCCGGTTCCTACACTGCAGATGGTCGCGCCGTTCGCATATTGAGTGGCCAGCCACGCCGTGATCTTTGGATGACTCCTGACAATGGCGTTGGGATTGCCCCACAGGGCAGGTACAAAAATGAGATCGGTCTGTGCGATGTCGGTGATGCTGGCAGAGGGCTGAATACCTATGCCACCGGTCATGGTCACGGGATTGCCATTCTGGCTGGCGACCACGAAGCTGCGCCGTTCTCCCCGCTTGTTGCGAATGCGCTGGATGACGTCGGCCGCGTGGATCATCTCTAACGGAATGGTGATGCTGGAGGCCAGGCCGTCCTCGATGGCCAGAATCGTTGCGTGTTTCATGACGGATCCGCATAGCGCACGTCGAGCACATACCAGCTGCGCCATCCTCCAGGGGTAGCAATTTCCACCTCGCTGTCCGCTGATTTGCCAAGCAGCGCCCGACCGAGCGGAGCATCCACGCTGATATAGCCCGGTTGCTCACCGATTTCGTCCGGTCCAACCAAGCGGTAATGGTGCCCCTGGCCCTCGTCGTCCTCGATGTGCACATAGGCACCGAAGTAGATGCGGGTGGGGTCAGAGGGCGGTTTGTCGACGATGCTCAGCACCTCCAGACGTTTGCTGAGATGACGAACGCGGCGGTCGATCTCGCGCAGACGTTTCTTGCCATAGATGTACTCGGCGTTTTCCGAGCGATCTCCCAGCGCGGCTGCGTCGCTGACCGATTGGGTGACTTTGGGGCGCTCGACCTTCCACAGATGCTTCAACTCATCGCGCAAGCGTTTCTCGCCCTCGGCGGTGATGTAGTTGGAGACCTTGGGGAGAGGTTTTTTCTCGACTGACATGGGGCTGGTGTCCGGTGTTGTTATCTAAGTGTTCTTGCGCTCAGCCTGTGGGAGCCTCCCCAAAGGGTATAAATGCCCTGCAAGGCGATCAGAGTCCGCAGGCAAAGCCGCTGCGGCGCGCTCTGCAGGGCACCATAGCCGATTTCGCGCTGCTTGGCATCTGCCTCGGTTCAGCCCTGCTCCAGGCGCAGCGGCAACTGGCGGCTACGGGGATTTTTGATGAAGGCCTCGGTGGCCGACGCGGAGCCGATGGGTTCCAGTTTGACACCTAACCCCAGCAGCCGCACGGGACGGTTTCCTCTGGAGTAGCCTTCGGTGCACAGAGCGATATAGCCCTCCATGTCCGTCTCGCAGGAGATCGATTCCACCGTGGTGCTAACGAAGTCCTCGAACTTGAGTTTCATGTACTTCTTGCTGATGCGGTATTCGTCCTCGACCCGCTGCAGCCGCTGCAGCAGCTGCTCGTGCAGTTCCGGCAGGTGCTCCAGACACGCCTCCAACGACGGCAGATCAGTGACGTAGGTATTTTCGACGCTGAGGGATTTGCGAGTCCGATCCGTCGAGACTTCGCGCTCGTCGATGCCCCTGCACAATCGATAGAGGCCAGTGCCAAAACTGCCAAACTGGGCGACCAGGTCGACCTCACTGAGTTCGCGCAAGTCGGCACAGGTCTGGATGCCTAGCGCGTGCAGGCGTCCGGCCGTGACTTTTCCGACCCCAAACAGTTTCTTCACGGGCAGAGCCCTCACGAAGGCGTCCACCTCTTCGGGCTTGACGACAAACTGGCCGTCCGGCTTGTTCCAGTCGCTGGCCACCTTGGCGATGAACTTGTTTGGGGCGATTCCGGCTGAGATGGTAATCCCGACAGTCTCGCGCACACGCCGCCGGATTTCCTGTGCGATCAGCGTGGCACTCCCCTGGCAGGCGGTTGCCTGGCTGACGTCCAGATAGGCTTCGTCCAGCGACAGCGGTTCAATCAAGTCGGTGTAGTCGCGAAAGATTTCATGCACGGCGGCAGAAGCTTCGCGGTATTTGTCCATGTGCGGAAAAATGACGGTGAGCTGCGGGCACTTGCGCAGAGCGGTGGACATGGGCATGGCTGAGTGAATCCCGAAGCGGCGCGCTTCGTAGTTGCAGGTAGCAACAACGCCGCGCTGTTCCGGGCGGCCGCCCACCGCGACAGGCTTGCCGAGGAGGGCAGGATTGTCGCGGGTCTCGATGGACGCGTAGAAGCAGTCGCAATCGCAATGAATGATCTTGCGTGGGAAAGCGCTCATGGGCGCCATTGTAGTCGAAAGCGTGGCGGGATCATTGCAGGAGCGGGCAAGCCCGCTCCGACGCATTCAATCAGCCATTGCGGCTCTCGAAGTCTTTCATGAAGTCCGCCAGTGTCTGGCAACCTCCCACCGGCATCGCGTTGTAGATTGAGGCACGCATGCCCCCGACGACTCGGTGTCCCTTGAGTGCGTACAACCCCAGCGCCTGCGCTTCGTCGAGGAATTTCTTGTCCAGAGCGCTGTCAGCGAGCGTGAAGGTGATGTTCATCTGTGAGCGGTGCGCCTGCTGCGCTGCGCCACGGTAGAACTCCGTGCTGTCGATGGCGTCATAAATGATCTTCGCTTTGTGCGCGTTGATTTTTTCCATCGCCGGCACGCCGCCCTGGTCCTTCAACCAATGCAGCACCAGATTCATCATGTACACCGCAAACGTGTTGATAGTGTTGGGCATGGAGTGGTTCTTGGCGTAGGTGTCGTAGTTCAGCAGATTGGGCGTCTGCGGCATGGCGTGACCGATCAGATCCTTGCGGATCAGCACTGCCGCCATTCCTGACGGGCCGAGGTTCTTCTGCAGACCGGCAAACACCAGGCCGAATTTGTTGTAGTCGATCACGCGTGACATCAGCTCGGAAGTCATGTCAGCCACCAGCGGAATATCACCAGTGTCGGGGAACTCGGGCCAGCGCGTACCAAACAAGGTGTTGTTGCTGGTGATGTGGACATAGGACGTGTCGGCGTCCAGCGTGGAGACATCATAGTCAGGGATGTGATTGAAGTTACTGCCTTCGCTGCTGGCGACGGTCACCGCGGTGCCATAACGCGCGGCTTCCTTGCGAGCCAGCACTGTCCAGTGACCGCTTTCGATGAAGGCGGCCTTGTGGGCGGGCTTCAATGGCATCAGGTTGAGTGGAATGGCGGCAAACTGCATCTGGGCGCTGCCGTGTACGTACAGGATGTCGAAATTGTCCGGCAGTCCGGCCAGCTCGCGCATCAGGTTGTCGGTCTCAGTCAGCAGTGCTTCAAACTCTGCGCTGCGGTGGCTGACTTCGATGATGGACATCCCCAGACCTTTCCAGTCCAGAAATTCTTCTTTGGCTTTTTCCAGTACTGGCAGTGGCAACATGGCCGGCCCGGCCCCGAAGTTGAATACGCGTTTCATAGTGGTTTCCTGGGTTACAAGTTTAAAAACTGGTTTGGGCTTGGTGGCGTGGTGCAAGAGTGCGGGGTTGGCGGGGGTGTGGGGTTGGCAGGTATGACCGTCCTGAGCCATGGATGGCGAAGGCGAGCCCCTTTATCCTCGAAGGGGGCATGGATGGGTTCACGGCGT
>CAIOZF010000079.1 GCA_903862645.1 uncultured Gammaproteobacteria bacterium | reverse complement strand
CTCTCGACGGTGTGCCCTATGCCACCGATTCACGAATCTTCTATACCGAACGCGGGATGTATATCTCGTTCGATATGGAGCAACCCGCCGACACCATCGTGCAGCGCATCAGCACCCGCGACAATATCGCGCTGAATCGCGACAAGGTCTCCATCACGCTGGATACCTCGGGCGAGGGTTTGTTCGCCTATTGGATGTCGCTGGGGCTGGGAGACAACCAGGCCGATGGCACGGTGTTGCCAGAGCGCCAGTACAGCACACAGTGGGATGGTGCCTGGTATGGCGCCACGCAGGAAACAGCGAGAGGCTGGTCTGCGGAATTCTTCATTCCCTGGGGTCAGATGGCGATGCCGCGCGAGGATGGTGTGCGTCGCATCGGCATCTATACCGAGCGCAAAGTGGCACACCTGAACCAGACCTGGGCCTGGCCGGCGATCCCGGAATCCGATTCCATCTTCATGAGCAATCTGCCCTTGCTGCAACTGGAGGGTGTTGACGTTCGTCAGCAATGGAGCATATTCCCTTACGCCTCATCGACTTTCGACGAGATCGACAGTGATGTCGACTACAAGGCAGGTTTCGACGTGTTCTGGCGGCCTTCGAGCAATTTTCAGCTGACAGGGGCCGCCAATCCGGACTTCGGTTCGACCGAGTCCGATAACGTCGTGGTCAACCTGACGGCCAACGAGACTTTTTACCCGGAAAAACGGTTGTTCTTCCAGGAAGGTCAGGAAGTGTTCAATACCACGCCGCGCTCCACTGGGGCCAACGGCAAACGCCTCTCTGTCGTCAATACGCGGCGCATAGGCGCCAGACCCCGTGCGCCGGATCTGCCCCCGGGTATCAGCCTGCCGGTGCGTGAGCGGATTCGTCCTGCGGACTTGCTGGGCGCAGTCAAGGCTACAGGGCAGGTGGGGGCTGTGCGCTATGGCGTCATGACCGCCATCGAGGATGAGAGTGAGTTCGCAGTCGGTAAAGCACGCTACGCTCAGGACGGCCGCGACTTTGCCACCTTCCGCATGATTTACGAGGACAATCAGGGAGCCGCCTATCGAGGGCTGGGTTACATCGGCTCGCTGGTGCAGCATCCTGACTCCGATGCCGAGGTGCATGCGTTAGACTTCCACTACCTGACCCAGGGTGGTCGCTGGAACGTTGATGGCCAGGTCATTGGCACCGAATCCGACGACATCGGATCCGGTGGGGGTGCGTTCGCCGATATCGTCTACTCGCCAGGACCGGGACTGCGCCACTCGGTGCAGCTGACCTATCTGGATGAAACCTTCAACGTCAACGATTTCGGCTTCCAGGAGCGCGCCGATTCGCGCGAGATCTGGTACCGCTTCGAGTGGGTGAAGTCTGACTTGAAGCGGGTACGCAACTTCCGCTTCAACCCCTTCCTGCGCTACGAGGAAAACGCCGCGGGAGATCGTACAAATAACGCCTTCCCGGTGTTGGCAGCGACCGTCACCCTGAACAATCTCGATCGTATCAACCTGGGCCTGCAACACTTTCCCAAGCGTTACGATGACCAGAACAGCTTTGGCAATGGCACCTTCGCCACCAGCGAGCGGGTCAACTCCAGCTTCAGTTATCAGACCAATACTGCGCTGCCGGTGAGTTACTCGTTTGGCTTCGGGACGTCGGGTGAATTTACCGGCGGGGACAGTCAGCAGGCCAACGCAGGAATTACATGGCGGCCGCGTGACAACATCGCCTTCGGCACGGATGTTACCTACGACGACCGCAACGGCTGGCTGCTGCACCAGGAGCGCCAGAACTTCACCACCTTCGATGCGGACCAGTGGCGTCTGGATATGACCCTGGACTACTTCCTGTCGTCGCGTCAGCAGTTGAGTATGGCGTTGCAATGGGTGGGAATCGAGGCAGTCGAAGAGGAGTTCTACAACCTGCCGCGACACCTGCCAACCAAGAACCGCGATCTCGTGAAAGTGGTAAAACCTGCCGGGCCGACGGACAGCTTCGGCTTGTCACAGCTGAACTTTCAATTGCGCTACCGTTGGCAGATAGCGCCGTTGTCTGACTTGTTCATTGTGTACACGAAGGGTGACAACCGCCGCAGTGCCTTGATGCAATTCGACGAGATGTTCGAGAACTCTTGGGATAACCCGCTGGGCAGCCAACTGGTCGTGAAGTTGCGTTACAGGCTGGGCTCTTGAGTTTGAGGGCGTGAGTTTGGAGCTGAAAGTTTCGAGCAAAAAAAGGCCCTCAAGAGAGGGCCTTTTTTTGAGGCATCAGTACTTAACGCGACGCGGCGTTGAGTCCAGTGCTGACGTCAGCCGTCATCGGGCTGCCAAGCAACTGTGCCATGTCGATGAGAACATAGCTGCTTTCCACCAATAACGGATCTTCTTCCTTGTTCTCTTCTGCCTCTTCCTCATCGATCACTGCGGCGACATCGGCGTCCGGATCGAGTTCTTCTTCCGTTGGCTCTTTCCACTCTTCGAGAGGCAGGCCCTTGAGGAACAGACGCATGTTGTTGGCATTGAATTCCTCAAGGCGGTTGTCATCGCGCTCTTTCCGGACGACGGCCTCATTGAGGGAGAGGGTTGTCCTTTCGCGCAATTCCTTGGTGCGCTCGATCTGATTGGAAAGATAGATAAAGTCTGGATCAGCGACGACACGCGCGTTGTGCATGGTCTGCAGATTCGGCAGTAGGTCCTTGAGTGGGAAGTAGGTGTTGTACTCCACCGGACGCACGGTATCCCAAGGCAGGGCGCCATCCAGATTGCTCTCGCCCATTTCCTCAATCGCTGTATAGCGGTCAGGGAAGGCAATATCCGGCATCACACCACGATGCTGAGTGCTCGCGCCGGAAATGCGGTAGAACTTGGAGCGGGTCAGCTTGACCTGACCGTATTCCATCGGGATGATTTCTTGCACAGTGCCTTTGCCAAAAGTCTGGCCGCCGAGAATAAGACCGCGCTGGTAATCTTGGATAGCACCGGCAAAGATCTCTGAGGCAGAGGCACTGGCACGGTTGACCAACACGCCCAGCGGGCCGTCATAGGTCACTTCCGGGTTGCCATCGCCATAGGCGCGGACAAAGCCGTTGCGCAGGCCAGAGTAGCGAATCTGCACCGTGTTGCCGGTGTCGATGAACAGGCCTACCAAGTCGTTTGCTTCAGTCAGAGAGCCACCGCCGTTGTCGCGCAGGTCCATAACCACTGCGTCAACTCCTTCGGCTTTGAGCTCTTCCAGCAGTGCTTTCACATCACGGGTAGAGCTCTTGAAATCAGGTTGTCCTGCGGAGGCTGCCTCGAAATCGAAGTAGAAGGTTGGCAGCTTGATCACCCCGACCTTGTAGGTGCCCTCGTTGTAGGTTACCTCAATCACTTCTTTTTTGGCCGATTGATCCTCCAACTTGACGGTGTCGCGGGTGATACTGACTACATGTGCCTCGGTCTCGCCGGTCGCTTCAGCCGGGATGACGTTCAGGCGCACGAGTGTGTCTTTTTCACCACGGATCTGATCGACCACATCGTCGAGGCGCAGACCGATGACGTCTTTCATTTCGCCGTCAACGCCTTGGGCAATACCAATGATGCGATCACCGGCCTGCAGGTCGTTGCCGCGTTCCGCCGGGCCGCCTTTGATCAGTTCAACGACCTTGGTGTACTCGTCCTCTGTTGTCAGTTGCGCACCGATCCCCTGCAGGGAAAGGCGCAGCCCCATGTTGAAATTCTCGGACTCGCGTGGCGAGAAATAACTGGTGTGTGGATCGATCGTGCTGGCGACAGTGGCCAGATAGGACTGGAAGATGTCACGGTTGTTGGTCTTGAGCACCTGACTGAGCTGGGTGCGGTAGCGCTTGCTCAGGCGCTCTTTAATCGTGGGTATATCAAGATTGGCGAGCCTCAGACTCAAGGCACTATTCTTGACGCGCTGACGCCAGAGTTCGTCCAGCTCAGCCGTGGTAGTGGCGTAAGGCGCCTCCTCACGGTCGATCTCGATGGACTCATCAAGACTGAAATCAACGGTGTCCAAAGAGTTCTCGACGTGATTGATTGCATACACAAGCCTCTCAAGAAGACGCTTGTAGTAGAGGTTGTACATTTCGAAAGCAGGGTCGATGCTGCCACTCTTGAGGGTGTCATCGAGGCCGTTACGATACGCGCCGAGCGCATCTATGTCGGACTGCAGAAAATAAATTTTGGAGCTGTCCAAGCCCTCAACGAACGCGTCAAACACCTTTTGTGAAAACTGATCATCGAACAGGACACGGGAGTAGTGTTTTTCCTCCAGCTCCGCTAGCAGTGCGGCAGCGGTCTGGCCGTAAATTGGCTCAGAGGACAGCTCTGTATAGAGCGTATCGATATCCAAAACGGGGTTCAGTGTTTCGGCCTCCGGGGTCTCCACCTGTGCATAGAGGCTTCCCGCGCCGAGCATCAGCGTTAGCGCGACCACCGATGCCAGCTTGCCTTGATTGCGAACAGGACCCTGTCCGAACGTTCTTGAGCCTGCTAATAATGACCTTTTCATATCGCACCGCACCATCACATTGTCTGTGTTTTAAGCCACTGCTATGGCTACTGATAAACGACTTATAGACACTCTTTCTTAAGAACAGGTTATAAAGAACAGCCACTCCAATTGCCAGCACTAAATGATGACTCTGATTGCGGTTTCAGCAACTGCATGAGTCTAGCGCGAAGCCGGTCCTTCAGGAAGCCATTTCCCGGTATTTTTTCTGGCGCCATCTGGCCTCAGCCCTTGATTTGCTTGCCTCTCGCCGTGGCATGACGCTCCGTTCGTTCGACATCGATGTAGCGATCGGTGATTGCACTGGAACCGTGTCCGGCATCGTCACGCACATGTTCCCGTGGACGGAACTTCACATCCTCGGAGATGCCTGTATGGCGGAGCCAGTGTACTGTGGCAGCGCTCAATCTCTCGGCTTCCTCAGGAAAACCGCCCTGGCGCAGCTTTCCTTCTGCAAAATCGAAACATTTTTGCACAATACCGCGGATCTGCCGTGTGCTGGTGATGCCGCCCTTGCCCCGCGTCTTGTGGATCAGCGCGGTTGCTTCACCCGGCGCAGGCAGGGCGCTCAGTCCCCGCGACAGCCGATAGCGACGCAGCGCATTGAGCATCTCGTCGCTGACGGAGACTTCGCGTTCCTTGTTGCCCTTGCCCACGGTGGTGAACCACCAGTTTCCCTCTTGATCCGGCTGGAAGTGTCCCATCTGTGGCTCCCAGCGCGGCGTCTCGACCAGTTCGGAAATTCGCAGGTACATCGCAAACAATGCGTTCATGACGAACAGGGTGCGTTCGTGAGTGGCAGGGTCTGCACTGGCCAGCTCCTCTGCAGCCTCGACCACGCAAGACCACTGGATGGGTGAGAGGCGCCTGATTTGTGCTTTGGATTGGTGTTTGCGCAGGAACTTGCTCTTCTGCCGAATTTGCGCCACTGGGTTGGCAGGCAGATGCTTTTCCTGAATCAGGAAGTTGAAGTAACTGCTGAGCACGCTGAACAGCGACTGAAGAGCCGATTGCGAGCAGACATAATCACCTTCGGAGCAGACATAGGGACGCCATTCCTCGTTAGGTTCGCGCTGACCGTTACGGGTTACAAAGCGGGCTACGTTCTTCTCTCCGATCCACGCAGCAGGGGGGTGTCTTGCAAACTCCGCATAGGCCTCGATGTCTTCGCGCTGAATATCGCCGACGGACTTACGCGTGACCAGCCAGCACCATTGCAGGAAGTGTTCAATCTCGCGGCGATAAGTGGAAAAAGTGTCAGGGCTGCCGCGATAGCTGTAGAGAAATTCGTTGGCAAGCTGGTAGTCCAGGAGGGCATTTCCCACAGGATCCACCAGCAAGTGTTCAATGCTGCGCGCTGGATGCTTGAACGGGTTGGGCATTTCTTCCAGCGTGTCAAATAGCGCGCGGGGGCTGTTTGATATTGTCATAGAGTGCTTCTCAACATCGCCAGAGCAGTGGATTTACCGATTGAATCAGGGAAGCGTTATATACTATGCTGCATAACGCTTTCCGCTTGCCAGCTGTAAATCAGGTTGCTTTTCAGAAGGCTGTTTTTCGGAAGACTATAGCCTGCAATGCAACGCTGAAGAAGTCACTGTGTGATCTCTCAGGCAGAGGACTGGGATACTCAATGGGGTTCGACAATTGAAATTTAAAGTGTTGCTGATACTTCTGCTGGTTTATCACGGTGCCGGGAGCGTCAAGGCGGCAGAGTTGGTGGTAGCAGTGGCAGCCAATTTTACAGTGACTCTGGAGAAACTGGCGCCAGAATTTGAACGCCAATCTGGTCATTCCGTGACCATCGTCAGTGGTGCCACTGGGAGACACTACGCGCAGATTGTTAATGGTGCACCTTATGATGTCTTTCTCGCCGCCGACGCCGATGTCACTGCCAGGCTGGTGGAGGAGGGCAGAGCGCTGGCCGATTCCAGAGCGGTCTATGCCATCGGGCGTCTGGCGCTCTGGAGTCGGCAGGACAGTTATGTCGACCCGGAAGGAAAAGTGCTGACTGATGGCGATTTCCGACGCCTGTCCATCGCCAATCCGCGACTGGCACCCTATGGCAGGGCTGCCGTCGAGGTGTTGACCGCACTGGGACAATATGATCGATTGTTTGCACGTCTCGTGCAGGGCGAGAACATCGCGCAAACCTATCAGTTCGTGGACAGCGGCAATGCGGAACTGGGCCTGGTGGCTTATTCACAAGTACTGGAAAACGCTTCTGGAGGGTCGTACTGGCTGGTTCCGGAGCAACTGCATACCCCACTGGTCCAGGAGCTGGTATTGCTGCAGGACAGCAGTGCGGCCAGAGAATTTGCTGAATTCATGCGCCAACCAAGCTCACTGACACTCATTGCCGCAAGCGGCTATGGCAACCTACCTTCCACCGCAACGATCAATCCCTAAAGGCTCAATCATGCCGTTCGAGAGTGATATCACCGCACTGTGGATTACCCTGCGACTGGCGTTGATAACGGTGCTGGTACTGCTCCTGACGGGGACTCCCTTGGCCTGGTGGCTTGCCAATACACGCTGGCGTTTCAAATCGATAATTGAAGCAGCGGTGGCACTGCCATTGGTGTTGCCGCCGACGGTGATCGGTTTCTATCTCCTGATCGCCATGGGTCCGGAAGGCCCTCTCGGTCGTTTGACGGCCTGGCTTGGGCTGGAGCCGCTGGCCTTCAGTTTTACTGGGCTGGTGCTTGGCTCTGTGATTTATTCGCTGCCGTTCGTTGTACAGCCGCTGCAAAGCACTTTTTCAGGAATCGGACGCGGTCCGCTGGAGGTCGCGGCCACCCTGGGAGCGCGTCCACTCGATCGTTTCTTCACGATCGTCATCCCACTCTCGCGATCCGGATATTTGACCGCCGCCGTCCTGGGTTTCGCCCATACTCTAGGGGAGTTCGGCGTGGTGTTGATGATCGGGGGCAATATACCCGGACAGACACAAGTACTATCGATTGCCATCTATGACCATGTGGAGTCGCTTGAATATGCCAGTGCGCACTGGCTTGCCGGGGCGCTTCTCCTGCTTTCCTTCCTGCTGTTGTTACTCGTGTACGGCCTGAACAGGCGTTTCGACATGGTAAAAATATGAGCATTCACGCACGCGTCTGCCTGAACCGAAGCGAATTCCTGCTGCAGGCACAATTTAGCGCACCAGGGCAAGGAGTCACGGCTGTTTTTGGGCGTTCCGGCTCTGGCAAGAGCACGCTGCTGCGCACGCTCGCCGGCCTGGAAACGCCAACACCAGGCAGCGAGATCAGTGTCAATGGGGTGACCTGGTTCGGGCAAGGGATTAATTTACCAGTCCATCAGCGCCGGGTTGGCTATGTTTTCCAGGAGCCAACCTTGTTTCCGCACCTATCGGTGCGCGGTAATCTCGACTATGCACGGGATAGAAGTGGCAGACGCAGTGGGACGGGGCAGGGGAGAGGGAACGGTTTCGACGAGGTGATCGCCTTGTTGGGGCTTGAAGCCTTTCTGCAGCGTCAACCTGGAACTCTGTCCGGAGGTGAGAAGCAGCGTGTCGCCATCGCCCGGGCGCTATTGAGCGCTCCCGCACTGTTGTTGATGGACGAACCGCTGGCGGCGCTGGATCTGCACAGCAAAGAGGAGATACTGCCATTTCTGGATCGCCTGTTTGCTGGTGCGGGTATGCCGGTTTTGTACGTCAGCCATTCGCCGGATGAAGTGGCGCGCCTGGCCGATCATCTCCTGCTGTTGGAAGGTGGCAGTGTGCTGGCGCATGGGCCGCTGGCCGAAGTGCTCGGACGCGTCGATTCGCCGATTGCCCGGACGGACCAAGCATTCAGCGTCGTGCACTGTGAGATCGCTGAACTTGAAGGACCCTGTCATCTCTCTGTTCTGCGTACCGCTGCCGGTGACAATGTCTACGTCCCGCGCATCGCGGCTGGGCAGAGGCAGGCCATACGATTGCGTATCAATGCCCGGGATGTGAGTCTGTGCAGCCAGAGGCCGGTGGGTAGCAGTATCCTTAATGTTCTGCAGGCCGAAATCGTGCAGTTGTCTGAGCCTGATCATAAAGGGCAACAGTTGGTGCAACTGCGTCTGAAGGGATCTGCAGAATTGCTGCTGGCAAGAATTTCGGAGTACTCCTGCCAGCAGATGGCACTTGTTCCTGGCATCAATATTTACTGTCAAATCAAATCAGTTGCGTTACTTTGTTAATGCTTATAATAATGCAATAAAACAGCCGAGGATGGGCGTTCAAGGGATGGCGCTGCCGACACAGACTAGCTATGCTGACCCGAACTTTCACTCATCCTGACCTTCCGGAGTTTCTATGAAGAAATCGTGGCTTCACTTTGGCACCTGCACCATGGCTGCTCGCAAATCTCTCGCAACGCTGGCGTTGACCGGCCTCATGGCAACACTCGGCAGCGTGGCCGGCGCCCAAGAGACTGCTGCCAACAAGATGAGCGAGATTCTCAATTTCCGCGAATATTCGCCGACCTTCGCGAGTGCAGGGCAGCCAACCAGGGAACAGCTGCAAATCATCAAGGACAGCGGCTATGAGCGCGTGATCTACATTGCGTTCAGCACCGTTGGACCGGCTATTCCCGAGGAAGACCAGCTCATAAAGGCGCTGGGCATGGATTACCTGCATATTCCGGTGGATTTCAATAATCCAACAATTCGAGACTTCAACACCTTTGCAGATGCCATGCAGCGCGACACCGATCGCAAGACGTTGTTGCACTGCCAGGTAAATGCGCGTGCGACAGCATTCAGTTTTCTGTATCGCGTGATTTATGAGGACGTTCCGGTCGCTGCCGCTAAGGGGGATATGAATTCGGTGTGGACGCCGAATCAAGTTTGGCGCGACTTCATCTTTGCCGTGCTGGCCGAGCACCACAAATCACCAGAGTGTGAAGAATGCGATTGGAGTGTTCCTGAGCCGCGCTGATCCTGAGAGTAAGCTGAGGCTGTTGGAGTAGTGGCTGCCAGGCCGACTACTGGATACATTTAAAAAGACACAACTTCTATTTCCGGTAATCTTTATTACCGGAAATATAGTAATTTCAAGGGAATTGGCTGCCATGCTACCAACGGAATCTGAAATTTGTGAAATCGATCTCAACGTCTCCGGCATGACTTGTGCGTCTTGCGTCGGTCGTGTGGAAAAAGCACTCAAGGCGGTGCCTGGAGTTCTCGATGCGAGCGTCAATCTGGCCAGCGGCCGCGCTCACGTCAATCTGTCTGCCAGCGGGCCGGCATCAGCAGTCCAACTGACGCAGGCGGTCATCAATGCCGGTTATGCAGCGACTGTCGCTTTAGATCGCAAGGCCGATGCGAAGAAACGTGAGCGTCAGTTGCAGGAGGAACTACGGTCACTCAAGCGTGCTTTCCTGATCTCAGCCGCTTTCACGTTGCCGGTATTTATGCTGGAAATGGGTGGTCATCTGCTGCCTGGATTCGCCGATTTTGTCCATAGCACGCTGGGGCATCGGAATAGCTGGATACTGCAGTTCGTCTTGACCAGCATGGTGCTGTTCGGACCGGGCAGGCGCTTCTTTGTGCATGGAGTTCCAGCCTTGTTGCGATTAGCCCCGGATATGAACTCATTGGTGGCGATGGGAACCATTGCCGCCTGGGGCTATTCAACCGTTGTCACTTTTTACCCTAGTGTGTTGCCTGAGGAGACCGGCAATGTCTATTTCGAGGCAGCCGCAGTGATCGTATGCCTTATTCTCATGGGGCGATTTCTTGAGGGTAAGGCGCGCGGGCGCACCGGAGAGGCGATCTCCAGACTGATGACTCTGCAGCCTGAGACCGCCTTCGTGCAGCGCGGCGACAAGACTGAAGACGTGCCAATCGAGTCGATTCGACTGGGAGATACGGTACTGGTCCAACCTGGCGAGCGCATTCCCTTGGACGGCCAACTCATTGAAGGCCATTCCTTCGTCGATGAGTCGATGCTCACGGGAGAGCCATTGCCTGTGAGGAAAGAGACCGGTGACGCCGTCACCGGAGGCACCATCAACAAGACCGGGGCATTCAGCTTTCGGGTGTTGCGCGTTGGGGAGGATACGGTACTGGCTCGAATCATTGCCATGGTCGAATCGGCACAAGGATCCAAGCTTCCCATTCAATCATTGGTGGATAAAATCACCCTTTGGTTTGTGCCCGCCGTGATGCTCGTGGCGCTGCT
>CAIOZF010000078.1 GCA_903862645.1 uncultured Gammaproteobacteria bacterium | reverse complement strand
TCGCCGCAATTGGGATATCAGGCGGGGCCTTGGTAGCGACCGCAGATCAGGCCGAAGCTTACGGCATAGCAATGCCTCAGCCCCATTCCCCTGTACAGCAAAGACTCGCACGCAGCGTTCCCGAATTCGGCTCCCCCAGGAATCCCTGCGATGTTACCGCCATGGCTTCACGCCATGTGGAAATGATTCCGGATTGTGTAGATGCTTTGGCCAGCGATACTCAGTACTGCACCGTGCTGTATCCACAGACCACCCTGTTTGGCGGCACTGGCGGCGAACTTAGACGAATAAGCGAAGCATGTGCGAAGCACGGAAAGATTGCCACGACAGTGTGGATGTCAGGCTGGCTGGGTGGACACGGGGTAGCCGACGCTGAGGCAGATGCCAATATGGCGGTCTTCTACTCTATGAACCGCTACTTCTGGACGATTCGGGAGTGGTTTAGACGCGAAGATCGGCGACAGCAGGCAGCCTCATCCGGCTACGATGCGCCGGCACGCATCAGCCCACCTGAAGCAAGGGAGGCAGCCGCGCATATCATCTGTCAGGCCCCAACCTCGGTTCTGACGGAACGCGAAGCCAAATCCGCGCTTGCCTGCTATGGCATTCCAGTCGTGGCCGAGCGTCTGATTCAGTGCAAGGAGGATGCGGTTCGGGCGGCTGAATCGATGGCTTACCCGGTAGTGCTGAAAGCGGAGTCCCCGAAACTTCCTCACAAAACTGAAGCTGATGTTATCCGGCTCAACCTCAAAACGCCTAACGAAGTAGTGTCCGCTTTCGATGAGGTGATGGTCAATGCGCGAAAGGTATGCTCTTCGGAGGACATCAACGGGATCCTGATCCAGTCTATGGCGCCAAAGGGCGTAGAGATCATGGTCGGTGGAAAAGTTGATTCCCTTTTTGGCCCAATGATCGTGGTAGGCCTTGGCGGTGTATTTGTTGAGATGATCAGGGATTCATCGGTCGCATTAGCGCCCCTGAGCTTTGCAGAAGCTCTGCACATGCTCGAAACACTTAAAGCGCAAGCCATACTAAACGGCTATCGAGGCTCGACACCCGTGGACAAAGTGGCTTTGGCAAATATTATTGTTCGTGTCGGCGAGTTCATGAGCGATCAGCGAGATCTCGTGATGGAGTTGGACATTAATCCGCTGATCTGCGCAGGTTCCAGTATTTTTGCAGTTGATGCATTGATTGCTCGGGCATAAGGTATTGGCGGCCGAATTCCGGGGGCATACGACATCGTCTGGAGGGAAACAATCGAGACCGGTCCTACAGTTTATTGACCTGTGCCGGAATGATTAGCGCAAACATGATTGCAGCCGAACCTCATATCTCATTTGCCATCGACCCCTTTATGGTCTGCACGTTCGCGACCAACGACAACACTGTCGTGACTCATGCTCGCCGATCCCCACGCGCTAGGTGACGACGCCTTCTCTCTTCAACGTCTCTATGCCTTGTTCGCTCTCGCTCAGCCAGTCCCGCAGCACATCTTCAGAATGCTCGCCCAGCAGCGGAGAGCGCGGCACCGACTTCACCGGCGGCAGCTCAGTTCCGAACACCACCGGCTGGCGGCTGACCTCGACCTTGCGGCCATCCACAGTGATCTGCGGCTGCAACAGGTTGCGCTCGCGAGTCACCTGGTGGTTGAGCACGTCGAGCACATTCAGCACCGGGCTGTTGGGCACATCGTGCCTGTCCAGAATGGCAATCCATTCTTCGCAGGTTTTTTGAATAAAGCGTTCGTGCAGTTCCTGCATCAGCTCGTCACGGTTCTGCAGTCGCTCTTTCATTGTGACGAAGCGCGGATCCTCGATGAATTCGGGGCAGTCAAGGGCGAGGCAAAGCTTGCGCCAGAATGCTTCGGTGAAGGCTGTGACCATGAGCCACCCGTCTCGCGTCTGGAAACGTCCCATCGGGGCCACCGATGCATGCATGGATCCCGAGGGCGCTGGCGGCGTTCCCGTCGCCTGGGTCAGAGTGACGTAGTAGGACAGTGCACTGAACATGCAGTCGTACATGGCCACGTCAATGATCTGCCCCTTGCCGGTCTCCTTGCGCTGGAGCAGCGCTGCCGTCACCGCCTGCAGCGCAAACAGCCCGGGAATGATGTCCCCGATGGAAACCCCGCATCGAAGTGGCCCGCCATCGGGTTCGCAGGTGATGCTCATGAAGCCGGTCAGCGCCTGGATGTTGGCGTCGTATACCGCCTTCTTGCGGTACATGCTCTCCGACTGGCCAAAACCTGAAATGAGGCACTGGACCAGACCAGGATTGCGTTCCATCAGGGTGTCACAGTCCAGCCCCAGCTTGTCGAGTGTGCCGACCCGGTAATTGCTGACAATAACGTCGGCCTTTTCGGCCAGGCGCAGCAACAGAGCACGACCCTTGGGCTTCTTGAGATCCAGGCCAAGGCTTCGCTTGCCATGGTTGATCGCAAGGAAATAATGGCTGGTTTCGCCAATGAAGGGGTGCACACCACGGGTGTTGTCCGGGTGTGCTGGACTCTCCACCTTCACCACCTCCGCGCCCTGGTCCACCATCAGCTGCGTAGCGAAGGGCCCGGACAGGGCCTGCGTCAGATCAAGTACCTTGATGCCCTTGAGCGGTTTCCCTGGCTGAAACAATTGCCATTTCTCCTATATCCGGTTACGGTCTGGTGCCTGCACCGACGCTTACCACTTCAGCTTTGACTTGCCCGCAACCGCGCTGAAGCCGGCGATGGCACCGTGGGAGTTAGAGGACTGCTGGAACAGCTCGCGCTCCAACTGCTTCGCCTCCGCCGACACCTCATAGGACTTCAGAAGATTCTGCTTACTCCATCGCACGGCGTCGGGCGAATTGCGCGCGATGCGCTCAGCCATCCTGCGCGACTCGGTCATCAAGTCGGCAAGCGGCACCACCTTGTTGACCATGCCCAATTCGTAGGCACGCTTCGCATCAATGGGGTCGGCAGTCATGGCCAGTTCCATCATTACACACATCGGTATTGCCTGGTTGGACATGCCCACGGTGCAGTTGACGATTCCCACCGCGACCTCCGGCAAGCCAAAGGACGCATTGTCAGCTGCAATGCGGATATCGCAGCGCATTGCGATCAGCAACAATCCCGCTCCCAGGCAGTGCCCCTGTATGGCCCCAATGACCGGCTTGAACAGCTTGCCCTGCCCGAATATGCCGATCTCGTCCTGCGGCGACTTGCTCCAAGGCGCCTGGCGCTCACGGTAGTCCTTGGCATCACCCCCGGCGCAGAAGGCCCGGCCAGCCCCGCACAGGATGGCGACTCTAGCCTCCTTGTCATCATCATATTGCTGGAACGCCTCGGCAAGCTCATCCGAAGTCGACTTCCCCCAGGCGTTAAGTCGCTCCGGACGATTCATCGTGATGGTCGCGATAGGACCTTCGCGTTCATACTTCATCCACTTCATG
>CAIOZF010000077.1 GCA_903862645.1 uncultured Gammaproteobacteria bacterium | reverse complement strand
GCTATCGATCAATTCGATAAGGGGACGGCTCTGGACGAAGAAGCCGTAATTCGAGCAGTACAGACGACTACAGATGGGTGGTCTCGAACGCATTGGGCCACTATGAGGGCTACTGCTTCACGCGGTGGGCGGTATACGTCTGCTACCAGTGGTGAACATGATTTGATTAAACAATTGTGTGACCCGGTTATCGGTCATTCGATGGTGCCGTGGAAGAATTTCTTTGGCAAGGATCTTCCAACTCAAACAACTGAAGCGATTAAATCTTTGTCTGTTGTGATGACAAAGTACTCGAACTCCTTAATGGACTTTGAGATCGATGATCCTGAAGTCAAAGGTGTACTGAAGGATCTTATGACCGATCTAATAGCGGACGTAACTGAGTCGGTTGAGACGGGTTTAGAAGTGCTGAAAAAGGATCTCGAAGCAGATCTGAATAAGAGGCAACAAGAACTTCACCGAATTACCGAAGAGGCGATTGCCGCATCAATGGCCTCCGTGTTCTCTAGAGCTGCCGCGGAGCGGGGTACAGGTATGAAAGTCAGAATGGCTGCAACGCTTGAATCGGGTTCTAAAACTGCTGTGCGCACTGCTTGCGTGCGGGTGCAGAAGGAATTGGGTAGAACTGCACAGCATGCAATGGAAGCAATCTTGGGTCAAGTCACGCCCGCCGCTACAAAAATTGCTCAAAAATCAACGAGAATTACTGCGACTCTTAGCGAGTTGGCCCCTGCCAAGGAGTTTGCCTCAGAGTCAGAAATTACCAAATTGCTGAAAGCGGTGGAAGCAGCTCGGCGAGTTGTCTCTTCGCCAATGCTTCTCAAGGATGGCGCCTTGGGAATCGAAAAGGAGGCAACTGCTCCAAAGCAACTCAATCCAAATAATCAAGATGCAGTTAGTAACCAGCTTATTGTTGTAGTAGATGCCTCAAATGTGGCTAGGAGTCCGGGAGCCGCACCTGACGTTAAGAAGCTAGTTACGTGTAGAGAGGAATTGACCCGAAAATTCCCCGATGCCACAATCGTTTTAGTTGCTGATGCGTCGTTGTCGCGTCTTGTCGAGCAAGACTCAGATGAATCCGATAAAGCACTTCTGAAGCAAATGATCTCCAATAATCAATTGCAAAGTGTTCCTGCGGGCACTCCGGGGAAAGCAGACAGCTTTATTTTGCGATTGGCGAGCAGTAAGTCAGGTTTAGTTGTCAGCAATGATTCATATCGCGAATTTCAAGGCAATAATCCTTGGCTATTTGAAGAAGGACGACTCTATGGGCACACCTATATTCCCGCGGTCGGATGGCAATTTACTTTGAGGTTCCCAGTTCGTTCTACAATACGCAGCGGATCAGTACCAACTCGGCAGTGATGACTTCCTAGATCAGACGAATTGTCTATCAGCTTTCTCGAGCGAGGCTAAATTCTATTTACTGAAATTTGGGTCCTTGAATAGGAGGCGGTTGCCTATCTACTAGGCACTGACCGAACACATCACACCACATTGTCTGACTCCATTACTCCAATACCGAGTTTCTGACTCAGTGTCCTAGGGGTGTGTGTCATCCCATGTTTTCGAGACTTCTGTATTCGAAAAAAGAAAATCAAGAAATCTGGCCCATTGACTTGCAAATGCGGTCAGGAGCGGTTAACTTCGTATCACTTGAAAGAACAAGCCTGTGAAATACTATTTGTTCTTTAAGTCTGAAAATAGTCAACCCTGAACAAAGGAACATTCCAATGAATCAAATCGAACGTAACTTCATAATCGTGGACCTCGAGAATGCTTGCGGCGGAACCCGCTTCGTCCCGACGTTACATATCGCGGTCCACCAGGCCGTCAATCGAATGGTGGGACTGTCTCCCCATTTCCTCATTTATTCGACGGGGCCCAAAGCCATTGAGGACTGCCCCGACATCTGGTTCGTATGGAAAGGATCAGGTGCGAGGTTCGTGCCGGGTCGGGGCCTTAATGGGGCGGACAATGCCCTCAT
>CAIOZF010000076.1 GCA_903862645.1 uncultured Gammaproteobacteria bacterium | reverse complement strand
TGGGCCTTCCCGATTCGCTGGGATAAACTAATGCGGCCTGAATGGATCAAGCCGGGCACGCCCGTGCGCAACCAATGGAAGATCGGTCAGGATCTTCTGGCCACCGACGACAAGGGACCGATCATCCGCTCACTGTTTGTCTACAACGCAAATCCTATGGTAGTGGCCGCAGAGCAGGGCCTGATTAGGAAGGGCCTCATGCGCGAGGATCTCTTTACTGTCGTAAGCGAGCATTTCATTACTGACACTGCTCGCTTTGCCGACATTGTGCTTCCCGCGACAACGCAAGCAGAGCAACTAGATCTGATGTTCTCGTGGGGGCATCTCTACATCACGATGAACCAACCCTGGATTGCCCCGCTCGGCGAAGCGGTGCCGAACACAGAGTTGTTCCGTCGCCTCGCTCGCGAGATGGGCATGGACGATCCGCAGTTCTCGCTGACTGATGATGAGCTTGCACAACAATCCTATGACTGGTCTGCGCCTGCACTGCAGGGCATTACCTATGAAAGTCTTAAAGTGAAGGGGTGGGCGCGCTTGAATCTGCCTGATGCGGCGCACTACGCACCACATGCTGAAGGTGGCTTCCCTACGCCATCTGGCAAAGTCGAGTTCGAAGCTTCGATGGCGGCTGGTGGTAATTTCGTTTTGGGTGTATTCCGTCAGGGTAGCGAAGAATTTCAGGATGGTAGCCCGGTCGATTCGCTGCCCTCGTGGACGCCGCCAAAGCTTGATCAGCACCGTCCGCTTACGCTTATTTCACCTAAGTCACACGCGTTTCTCAATTCAGGCTACGGTAATATGGATAGGCAGCTCTCTCATGCGGGCAACCAGCAGGTATCGATGCATCCGGACGATGCTGGCCGTCGGGGTATTGTGCATGGTCAAAATGTCTCGGTGACCAGTAGCACTGGCAGTTTTCATGCCCTCGCAGATATCACCACAGATGTCGCTCCGGGTGTTGTGCAGTCGGCGATGGGCTATTGGGGTTCTGGAATGGCAGACGGGGCCGGAGTGAACAGCGCCAATCCGGCACGTTACGGCGATCTGGGACGCTCACCAGCGTTCTCTGATACTCGTGTTGAAATTGCGCCCGTTGCCTGAGGTCCGATATGCCTCATGTTGTAACTGACCAATGCGACCACTGCCGCTACACCGAGTGTGTAGCGGTTTGTCCTGTGGAATGTTTTCACGCCGATGAGCAGAGGCTCTATATTGATCCTATTGTCTGCATCGACTGCGGCGCCTGCGTACCCGTGTGTCCTGTGAAAGCGGTCGTCGATGTATTTGATCTGCCCAATGATGCGCGGAGTTCAATTGCGCTCAATGCTGAGCTCAGCAAAGTTTTGCCACTCATTAAACAAAAGCAGAGCCCGCTTGAGACCGCCGAAGCGCGGCGTCTTGCCTTGGGTTTTTAGTGCACCTCGGCGCATGACGGCGGTAGCGATCGTGGGAGCTGGTCCTGCTGGCTTCTACGCTGCAGAAGCGCTCAAGCTGGCTGACCAAACCCTGGAGGTGCATCTGTATGATCGCTATCCGATGCCCTTTGGTCTTACCCGTTATGGTATTGCGCCCGATCATCAACGATTAAAAGCGCCAGCGCAGTTGTTTCAGCGGACTGGCGCAATGCCGGGCGTGCGTTTCTTTGGCGGTGTAGAGATCGGGCATGACGTATCGCTCGACGTGCTGCGTTCAACTTATTCAGCAGTGCTATTAGCACATGGCGCACAGGCCGATGAGAGGCTGACGCTTAATGGTACGACCCCAGTCGAGGTGCGAACTGCGCGTGAGATGGTCGCATGGTACAACGGCGTACCAGACATTCCTGCAGACGATTTTAATTTGCAGCGACAACATGTGGTCATCATCGGTAACGGTAATGTGGCGATCGACATTGCGCGTGTACTGAGCCGCCCTGTGAACGAGTTGGCGGTCACCGATATAAGTGATCGTGCACTGCTCGAGCTGCACAGGAGTCAGGTACGTCGGGTTCATCTGATTGGTCGGCGCGGGCCGGTACAAGCACGGTTCACTACGCGTGAACTGCGTGAGCTTGGTGAATTGCCAGGCGTTGCTGTACGCCTCAGGCCTCAGTATTTGGAGCTGGGTGCTGCCTGTCAAACCGAGCTGGATCATCATTCGGGTGACCAAGCCAGGCGTAATATCGACCTAATGCGCGACTGGGCTACCTGTCAGACTCATCCTGATAGTTACCGCGAGTTGCATTTGCATTTTGGACTGGTAGCAGAAGCGATGGAGCGCGACGCCGATGGACATGGTCAACTCCTGCTGCGCCGTATGCGGCTTGTCGGAGCGCCGTTTGCGCAGCGTTCTGAACCCACCGATGAACAAATTCGCCTGCGTTGTGACTTGCTGATCAGCAGTATCGGTTTTCAGGTGATCTCGCTCCCCGGATTGGATTTGCCATGCTCGCCGGGACTGTCACATGCTCAGGGTCGCGTACTGGATGCACAAGGTCTGCTCATACCAGGTTTGTACGTTGCCGGATGGGCCAAGCGTGGACCCAGTGGTGTGCTGGGAACGAATCGTGCCTGTGCACAAGAAACTGTGCAATCCATGCTCGCAGATCGAAGTAATTGGCCGCAGCCTGAATCAGGTGCGATGAAGATTTTGTTGGATCGACTATTCGCCGGCGACATACCTCCAGTCGTTTGGGAAGATTGGCTTCATTTGGATCATCTTGAGAAAGAAATTGGTCGTGCCGAAGGACGCCCCAGAATCAAGTTTGACGATATGAACAAACTTCATGATGTGCTCCGTAAGTATCGGTCGTCCAAGCCTAGAGCAGAGTAATCTGGAAAATAAAAATAGCAGCAGTCTTTATTTTAGTGAGTGATTAGTATA
>CAIOZF010000075.1 GCA_903862645.1 uncultured Gammaproteobacteria bacterium | reverse complement strand
GGCAATGGAGCGGCACTGCATCAAAAAGTAGTCAGGAAGATGCGCCACGATTTCAGCCTGTCTGGCTTCTAAATCAAGCCAACGCAGCTGTTCGATCTTTATAGTGGATACTCCTTCACCATGTGAAGCGAAATTCTTGATTCCTGAGGGCAGCTCCAGCTGCATTTTGTGTTGGCTCCTTGTCGAAGTAATGGGACACATCACAGCAAAATTCATCGCCGCGTTGAACGCCTTTGGGCTAAGAACAAGGTCTGGCCGCCGTTTCTGAATCTCACGAACTGCCTAGGGATCGAAGTTTAGAATCACAATATCACCGGCATCAGGGGTCATCATTCAACGTTTTCCCTTCCAAGATCAACGTCACCAAACGGGCAGTAGGAAGTGCAAAGCTCACCACCGCTTTCGGCTATCAATGGGAATTCCAGTTAAATTGCCGCAATCCTCTCAATTCTTCCGCACAGAATCCTTCTTTACGAAGCCAGAACATTGTGGTCATAGCTTTAGAAGCGAGATATTTCGGTGTATTTTGCTGGTTTAAGATGCTTAGACAAAATTATTCAATCCAAGCAAGGCCCTTTTCGGCCCCCTCAGCACCACTCATCATTCGCAAGCCTCATTTTGACCCCGGCACGGGCAGGCGGAGCAGCAGGCATGCCTGTATGTTTGAGATAACGCGCGATCTGGATGGGATCCAATACCGCGGCAATGATTTCCAGATCAGCACCGCCGCGAGGACATCGTGAAACATCGATGGCGAAGACCCGCTTTAAGAGCCTCGCCCAACTGCCAGATAGGGCTTTGTCTTTTACGGATTTATCAGTGCCCTCTGGCCTCAGTGAGACCTTGCGTTTACGCTTACCCGGGACCAAGATTATTTCATCACGGCGTTTGAAGTTCGGGGCGAACACTCCACCATAGCGGACGAGAGGGCTGCGCCGAGGGGGTATCAGAGCGATCAGTTTTTCGATCAGCTCGGATGGGCTTAATCGAATGCCAATAGTGCCATCATTCCAAGCTTCTTTAAGTTTATAGAGGATATCGCCCGTAGCCGTTCTCTCCAAGCGATCCTCGGCAAGCGGAGGGCGTGTAGAGGGCCATATAATTGATCAACTGGCTTAAATTCCACCTTTCGTCACTCCCCACCCGGCGCGCTGCATGCAGACTAAAACCTGCCAGGGCTATGCACTGGGGGCCTTTGAATTCGATGCTATCCTCCTCCCTACGAAAGCCGACTCGCCTCACCCGGTGGCCACGACGTTCACCAAAGGCGATCTTTTGCGTTACCGAGGCGCGGCTAGCTGCCTCAACGCTTCGCAAATCTTCCGGGACTTCACTTGCTTCGTCCAGCAAGTCGCGCTTTTGGAGACAGAGCTCCACGGCCTCGATAATCGACTCCAGGAGTTCCGCGATATCCTTGTCCTCTGGATCGGATATTTTATGAAAGAAGACCGGCTTATTTTCCCGGCAGATAAAGGCGCCATCCATTACCAGGAGATGAAAGTGTAAGTTGAGATTGAGCAGTGAGCCGCAGCGCTGAAAAAAGCTTACGGATCCAGGGCGCAATTCGAAGAGTTACGAAAATTTCTCTCCACGATATTTCACGAGGGATCTAATTTAAGTGAAACGAGCGCTAAGGTTTTGGGAAGCAGCATAAATCTTTCGTATTGCACGCACAAAACTGCCTCCGCGCTAGAGGAAACATCGGCGGCGATGCAAGAGATTTCTTCCATCGTTAAGCAAAATGCCAAGACCACAAGCGAATCAGCACATATTGCTCGCTCCAGTTTACAGAGGGGATAACGAATCGACTTTTTCAAAGAAGCCGATCGATAGGTTGCTCGGACGATCATAGCCATGCACCGTGATGGCGTTTCTGAGTGAGATCAAAGATTTATCCCCAACAAGTCTTTGCGATCTCCTCTGAGATACTTAATAACATCGATGATATCGATAATGAGAGACGTGATTGTTACCAAAGCGCTAATGAACAACCAAAAAGCGAACATCCCCGTTGGATTTTCGATAAGTAACACCCAAATCTGTAGAACAAGCATTGGCACCCACGATACATGCATCAATCCAAGTAGTTTTGTAAAACCCTGCACCCTCGTTAGCACCTCACCCGTTATACCTCCTACGATCATAGCAGAAAGAGTCACTAAGGCGACGCTCTCGGAAAGAAAGAATAGCGGACCAACACCATTTACAAGTACCAAGATGAAAATCCAAACTTGCCAAACAAAAGGCATTTTTAGGACACCAGACATAAACCTATTCATGACTCAAACCCCCACCTAAAATATGACTTTTTAAACTATACATGGTTTTTATCCGTTTTCGTAATCAGATAATCGTAAGTGCTTCGGTAAGCGATCAGGGAGGCATCCAATTACCCACAACTCGAAAAGGCGGCAGATGAGCCTGAACACTTTATTCGATGGCCAAACCCGCTGTTTCGATCACTTTGCCTGATGGTATAAAAGAAAACCCCATCGGAAAGCTTGTCTAAAGCTTCCTCTGAGGCTTGAATACGCCTGAATTAACAAAAAGGGCGTATCACGCATGTGCACCAATCTCCTCAAAGACTCCAGAACT
>CAIOZF010000074.1 GCA_903862645.1 uncultured Gammaproteobacteria bacterium | reverse complement strand
GGGCAGCGTGCTGCTGAAACTCGCCGATGGCCAGCACCCGGCACAGAAGCGTCTTGCCTTCGAGGAATTGCTTAGCCATCGGCTGTGTCTGCGCCGCTTGCGCGAACAGGCTGAGCTGCTCAGCGCTCCGCCACTGCCTCTGCGCAAACAACTCACCGTGCAGTTCCTGCGCGGCCTGCCTTTCGCTCTGACCGCCGCTCAGAAACGGGTCTGCCGAGAGATCTCCGACGACCTCGCCAAGGCCAGCCCGATGCTGCGACTGCTGCAGGGCGACGTTGGGTCAGGCAAAACAGTAGTCGCGGCGCTGGCCGCATTGCAGGCAGTAGAAAACGGTTATCAGGCGGCGGTGATGGCACCAACAGAGATTCTTGCGGAGCAACACTACCTGAACTTTGCGCGCTGGCTGGAGCCACTGCACCTCCAGGTCGGCTGGCTCAGCGGCAAGGTAAAAGGCAAGAAGCGCGAAGAACAACTGCAGTCGTTCAGCTCCGGCGCTGCTCAGATTATCGTGGGCACGCATGCCCTGTTTCAGGAAGAAGTGAATTTCGCAAAGCTGGGTCTGGTCGTGATCGATGAGCAGCATCGCTTTGGCGTTCATCAACGTCTTGCACTGCGCGAGAAAGGTGCCACGGGGCACTTCATCCCGCATCAGCTGGTGATGACCGCCACCCCAATTCCCCGCACGCTGGCGATGAGCGCTTACGCAGATCTGGACTGCAGCGTCATCGACGAATTGCCACCTGGCCGCAGCCCCGTCAACACCGTGATCATCGCCAACACCCGACGCGCAGAAGTCATCGAGCGAATTCATCATGCCTGCTCTCAAGGCAGTCAGGCCTACTGGGTCTGCACGCTGATCGAGGAATCCGAAGCGCTGCAGTGTCAGGCCGCCGAGGCCACCGCTGAGACGCTGCGCAACCAGCTTCCCGACATCGCGATTGGCCTGATTCATGGACGCATGAAACCGCGCGAAAAAACTACTGTGATGGACGCATTCAAAAACGGACTGTTGCAGTTGTTGGTCGCTACCACGGTGATCGAGGTCGGCGTCGATGTGCCCAAAGCCAGCCTCATGGTGATTGAAAATCCGGAGCGCCTCGGTCTGGCACAACTGCATCAGTTACGCGGTCGAGTAGGACGCGGTGCGATCGCCAGCCATTGCCTTCTGCTCTATCAGAGCCCACTGTCTCTGATCGCCAAACAACGGCTGACGATCATGCGTGACAGCAATGATGGGTTCTATATTGCCGAGCAGGATCTGGAGATTCGCGGACCGGGTCAAGTGCTGGGAACACAGCAGACCGGGCTGATGAGTTTTCGCATCGCCGATCTGCGTCGCGACTCCGGTATGCTGGATGAGGTCAAGACTCAGGCCGAACTCATCCAGCGACACTATCCGGAATGTATTGAACCACTCATTCGTCGCTGGCTGGGTGACAGAGAACTATATGGCAATGTGTGAAGCCCAGTGTCGCCGCAGTAGGCGAGTTCGGAATCGCTCGCTATAATGGCCGCCGCCCTCTCAAGCAGCGCTATTCGCGGATAAAAAACAATCTAAACTCAGCAGGAAAAGCATGTCGCCATCGACAACCATCTGCTTGGGAGCAGCCGCGAGCAAATCAGTGCCTGGCTGATGCATCTTTGGAACATGCCGGCCGAGGTCACCACTGCGCTACGCTTCCAGCACGAACCGGATTATATGGGGGAGCACAGCGTGTACCCGCATCTGATCTTTATCGTGTTGCGTCTGTTGCGTCAGCATGGCATCGGGGATGCGCCTCCGGAGGAAATTCCGCGGGCTCTCTACCGGCGCTATGATCTCGATCCGGATCGTGTGATGGAGGCCGTGCAGAAGGTGTTGGCGTCCAGCGACGACATCAAGCAGATTGCCGACAATTTCAAGCACTGAAGCCGTCAGGCTGACTTTGACGGGCTTTTTCGATACGGGCATGCGATGCTTATTGTGGTGCTTCCAGCTTATACTCTCGGCGCTCAAAGTCGTGGAGAACAACCTCTTGCAGACAGTCAATGACATCAAACGAAAGCTCAGCCATTGGCTGCGCTCAAACCTTCTGCTCAGACTTGTAACCGCCTTTCAAGCAAAGTTCCCCAGAGTGTACGAGCGCGTCCCCGCCTTTGTACATCTGACCCGACTCGACAAGCCCATTGGCGTCTATCTGTTGCTCTGGCCCACCCTCGGTGCGTTGTGGATTGCGGCACAGGGCTTTCCCGATCTGAAGCTGCTGGTGATTTTCGTGCTCGGCACCTGGATCATGCGTTCGGCCGGATGTGCCATCAACGACTACGCCGACACCAATTTCGACGGCCATGTCCTGCGCACCCGCAACCGTCCTCTCATCACCGGCGCGGTAAAACGCCACGAGGCGCTCATAACTTTTGGCGTACTTTGCGGCGCTGGCTTCGTCCTATTGCTGTTCACCAACGCACTCACCATCCAACTTTCGTTCGCTGCTGTAGCGATCGCGGCACTCTACCCATTCATGAAGCGCTTCACCAATCTGCCGCAGCTGGTGCTGGGCGTAGCATTCTCGTGGGGAATTCTGATGGCGTTTGCTGCCCAGGCAGGTGAGTTGCCCGTCCACGCCTGGCTGCTGTTTGTGGCCAACTGTCTGTGGACGGTCGCCTATGACACCGAGTACGCCATGGTGGATCGCGAGTACGATCTGCAGATCGGCGTCAAATCGACCGCCATTTTGTTCGGTGATGCGGACAGACTTGTCATCGGCGCGCTGCAGGGCTTCTTCCTGCTGGCGATGCTGCTGGCCGCCGCGCGTTTCGAGCTCGGGATGTGGTTCTACCTGGGGCTGCTCGTAGCGCTGATTCTTTTCGTGAAGCAGCAGCAGATGATCAAGGAGCGCGAGCCCGACGCGTGTTTCCGAGCCTTCTTGCACAACCATAAGGTGGGCGCCGCCGTGTTCGGCGGCATCTTCCTGCACTATCTTTTCAACTGACGCTCTTCAACTGACTCTATGAGCCAGCCCTGCTGGCGACTGCCTCTAGATTCTAGATTTGGGGTCAGAGTAAAAATACAGGCTGTATTTTTACTCTGACCCCAAATCTAACCGAATCGAAGCGGTCGCCAGCAGGGCTGGCTCATACGGAAGCGGAGCGTTAGCTAAACGCCTGAATGCCCGTCTGGGCGCGGCCGAGAATCAGCGCGTGGATGTCCTGGGTGCCCTCGTAGGTGTTGACCACCTCCAG
>CAIOZF010000073.1 GCA_903862645.1 uncultured Gammaproteobacteria bacterium | reverse complement strand
TTATCAATATCGACCCCGATGATCCCATTGCCTGTCAGCAGGACCCCCACCCCTGTGTAATCGCCACCCTCATACGCTACCCGGGCTTCATCAAATGTTCCGAATAACTCGGGTTTGTTGGTGCCTACCATCCGCCCATCACTGGGGCACCGGGGGGCTTTGTTATATTTCCCCGGCTTTCCGCTACGTGGCACTGCTGTCCATACTGCCCATGGCTGTTGTTTGAGTTCGGCTGGGATTGCCTCGAAATTCGGTTTTATCCACTGGACGTTTTCATCCATGGCGGCCACCATCGTCTCTAAGCGATATCTCCAGCAGAAGGCGACCTACAGCACCGCCGCTTGTCATGCGTGCCAAGGCACGTGCCTTGTCTTTGTGCTGCCCCATCTTTAGGTACATGGCAAAAGCCATCTTCTCGTTGGCAGCGACGAGCCGGTTCCATTCTTCTTCGGTCTCTGGCCTGTAACCGGATTGCGGTCTCGCTGCATCCAAAGCGTGCATTGCTTTGGCAAACGCTCTATCGATTGCGTTCATTGCGACACCTCCATCTTCGCGGTAGAAGAGTTGGGTCTAAAGCCAAGGACATTATTTACTTGACCATTGGCTGTGCTCTTGGGGATTGCGGTAAAGCGTTTCATAGCCATGCCTTTAAAGTTATGGGGTTGTGAAACACCATTCTTTTTTCTTTGGCCTGATGGCACATCTGCTCTAGGCACTAATGGGCTATTTTTCACGGTTCGCGTGTGGGACAGCCACCCCGATCGAATGGATATTGCTATGACAAATCGGTGTTTCTTCGACTGCCATTTTTCGGATCCTATGGGGCGCAAGAACAAGTGGCAACCCAAAGCGACATCGCCACTCCCCCTAAGATGTCTATGGATAAAAAAGACGACATTCAACATAGAATCATAAAGTTAAGTCTGTGGCGCGAAAGCAACAACTAGGTCAATTGAATGGGGTCAGATTCGCGGTTTCAATAAACCCAACTTGGCCTCAGCCAAGTTTCTTCGCCAGTTCCTCGGCCTTAAGGTGCGAATACCGTTTAAGCATCTGCATTGTCCGGTGGCCGCTCACAGATGCGACTTCGATTGGATTCAAGCCCAGTTCAAACAGGCGAGTGATTGCCTCATGGCGCAGGTCATGGAATCGAAGGTCTGCCAAGAAACTCTGACTGCCTGAAGCCCCGCGATCAATGCCGCCCGGGAGTATCTCTCTGGCTCGTTTAACTGCTCTCCTGAATGCGACCGTCACCGCATGCGGTGTTATTGCAAACACTCGACCATCCAGTTGGTGCACTACCTGCGCTCCGCGCAATTGAGCCAGTACGGAAATTGCCTTACTTGAGAGTGGCACCGTTCTGGAGTCACCATTCTTTGTGTCCGGCAGAAGAGCCGTTCGGATGTTCAGATCAATATTTTTCCACTTCAGCCCAACGATCTCGGACAACCTCATGCCGGATTCAACGGCTAAATCAACGATGGGTGGAAGTTCACGCGATTCGGTCGCTGCTTTGATAGCCACAATTTCTTCTTCTGAAACCCTGCGGCTTCTGGCGCGGCCCGGCGCGGGGCGTTTGAGCTTCATTACCGGGTTCGTTACTGCCCCGTAACCCCATTCGGCAGATGCATGCCTGAATACCGCAGAAAGCGCAGCCAGTGCGTTCCTGATGGTTCCTGAGGCAGTACCCTCGCCGAGTCTCTTATCCCGCCACTTACCTAAATCCTCGGGGCGCACCTGCTCAATGAGCCGTGACGCGAGGTCTTCACGAATCCAAGCATCCAGCAGGTAGCCCTCTGACTTGGCGTTCTTCTTGGTGGGGGTGACTTCGTTCTTGTACCGGAGCAGCAACGTGCTCAATGCGACTTTTCCAGTATGAGGATGGGCAGCGCCTTGCTCTATGGCGACTTCTAAGTGCTTTGCCCATCGAACGGCGTCGGCTCTGTTGATGAAGCTTTTTGCCACCGCCCTGTGCCCGTGCCGAACCACCCTTGCCTGAAACTTTCCGTCCCTTTTCCTGATCGAAGCCATCGTCCGTCCTTCCCGGTGATTGAGGGTTTTGGACGGCAGTTGGACGAGGGGTGCTAAAATCTCGTAAGTCGTTGATTGCCAAGTAGCTCAGTCGGTAGAGCAGCGGATTGAAAATCCGTGTGTCGGTGGTTCGATTCCGCCCTTGGCCACCACACCCCCTAGTACTATCTGCCACTGGTGCGATTGGACTAACAGACAAGCGATGGACGAACCCAAGACTCTAGGCAGGTACCAGATCAAGGGCGTGCTCGGCAAAGGCGCCATGGGCCTGGTCTATGACGGGCTCGATCCAGGGCTGAACCGCAGGGTCGCGATCAAGACCATCCTGGTGAAGCAGCTGGACGAGGAAATGGCGCGGATGTACTCGAAGCGCTTCGAGCGCGAAGTGCGCGCGGTCGCGCGCCTCAACC
>CAIOZF010000072.1 GCA_903862645.1 uncultured Gammaproteobacteria bacterium | reverse complement strand
TCGTTGCAAATTGCCATGCCCATTTTCATCCCCTGGACATCCCAGACTGGAAATCCGAGATCTCCCGGGGTGAAATACCGCTTCTCCAACTGTTGCCAAACGCGTTTTGGATCAAACTCCTGCGTACCCGGGATATGCACTTTTCGATAGTTACCGACAATAACTCCATGCTCATTGACGAGTGCTGCCGAGTTGAACCGCAACACGTCGGATAATCCTTCAGCATATCCGAGCACAAAACCTATTCGATTGTTTCGCGCAAACTCGAAGAGCTCGCGCGTGTCTTCGCTAGGCAGGCTCTTTTCGAAGTACCGGGCGACGGCACTCCTATCACCGTGAAAATCCCTGGCGAAGTAGGTTGTGAGCGACAGCTCTGGAAAAACAACGTGCTGTACGGATGCGGACTTTGCTTCGCGCAAGAGAATCAGCATTCTACGAACGACCTCGCTTCGAGGCGTGTCGGCCTCAACTGGCCCCATTTGTCCAGCTGCCACAAGGAATTGGCGCATGAGTTTTTCTCCTAGGCAATGGACCAACCGCCGTCTATCAGAAGTTCGGCTCCGGTCATGAAGGCTGTCTTGTCGGAAAGCAGATAAAGAATGGCATCAGCAATCTCTTCTGGGTGACCTATACGACCCAGCGGATGGCGCAGCCTGAGACGCTCGCGGTGCGCCTCAGGGTCGGCTTGCCGAGCTGCGTTATCTCGAGCAAGTGGGGTATCCACAACACCAGGAAGGACCGCATTAACTCGAACGTTGTAAGGAGCAAACTCAAGTGCAGTAGCCCTGACAAGGCCTAACAGAGCGGCCTTTGAAGAGACGTACGCCACGTTGTTTCTTGATCCACCATTGACTAATTGGGAAGATACCAACACGATGGCACCCTGCCTAGAAGCAAGCATTTCCTCCATGACTGCACTGATACAGATCACAGTCCCCTCAACGTTGACTGCGAAAACCTTGCGCCAATGATCCATCGTGGTCTCTCGCAATGCCTTTCCGCTGACCACGCCAGCGGAACAGACCAGACCGGTCAATGGACCCAACACGTGACGCAATTCTTCGATCGCCTTCCGGCAAGCATCCTCTTGGGAAACGTCAGCGGTGCGCAGGACCAGTCGGCCACCACTCGCCTTTTGCAGTTCAACCAGGTCTTCAGAACTTCGAATGTCCAGTGCCCCGACCTTTGTCCCTTCCTGCAACAGACGTTTCACACAAGCTAATCCTATCCCACTCGCGGCTCCGGTGACGATGATACATTGACCAGACATTGATGATTCCTAAAAATTAAATGTTAGATTTGTGCTCCATCCTGCTGAGCAGGCGAACACAGGGCCACAGGACAGCAAGATAGATGAGAGCTGCTAGCATCATTGGCGTAGCATTGAAAGTCGAAGCGCGAGCCATGTCTGCACTAAAAAGCAATTCTGGGATCGCTACGACACTGGCCAGGGATGAAAGCTTCACCACTTCTATAGTGTTCGAAATGAGATCAGGCAACACATTCCTGACTGCTTGGGGTACAACTATCCAGACGATGACATGC
>CAIOZF010000071.1 GCA_903862645.1 uncultured Gammaproteobacteria bacterium | reverse complement strand
TGATCGATGTCGGGCTTGTCCATCATGGACAGGATTTGTCGTGCGTAGGTGGATAGTGATTCGACATAGCGGCGCTGACCTTCGGCGTAGAGTGTGTCGAAGGCAAGAGAGGATTTCCCGGAGCCTGACAGCCCGGTGATCACCACCAGTTTGTCACGGGGAATAGTGACGTTGATGTTCTTCAGATTGTGGGTTCTGGCCCCCCTGACTATGATCTTGTCCATGTACCGTGTCCCTGACTTTCCGCTCTCGTCGCGAGCAATGACCAAACGGCGGATTATGATTAATTCAGCTGCCGAGCGCAAAGCCTGCCTGCGTGCGATGCTTTTAGTGCTATGCTTGAGATAGACTGAGCCGCCTGTGGGAACGAGCAGGCTCGTTCCCACAGGGGAACGAAAAAACGGGAAATGTTAAACCATCTGGAGGTTTCAAAGTGTCGAGCAGAGGCGTAAACAAAGTTATTCTGGTAGGAAATTGCGGCGGCGATCCCGAGACACGTTTTCTGCCCAGCGGCGGCGCTGTTGCCAATGTGACGCTGGCCACCAGCGAGACTTGGAAGGACAAGAATACCGGTCAGCAGCAGGAGAAGACAGAGTGGCATCGCGTGGTGTTCTTCAACCGTCTTGCGGAGATTGTCGGCGAGTATGTGAAGAAAGGCTCCAAGATTTACATCGAGGGCAGCCTGCGTACACGATCCTGGGAGCAGGACGGGGTCAAACGCTATGCCACTGAGATCGTCGCTGCCGAGATGCAGATGCTTGATTCACGCGGTGGTCAAGGCGGCATGAGTGGGTCGTCCGGAGGCGGGGGCATGGATGATTACGACAGCCAGTATGGTCAGGAACCGGGGGCGCAAAAGGCTCCTCAACAGGCCCCTCAACAACAGTATGGCAACCGACCGCGCGAATCGTCACCGGCGCCTGCCCCGGCACCCTCGAATTTCGACAATTTTGATGACGATATCCCGTTCTGATCTTTGCCACTCCAGCATCACAACGTGGGCATCATAACGCGGGTATCACAACCCGAGAATACAATGCAGGGTAATCAGGTAAGGTGAAGCTTTTAATTGTCGGCGCCGGCAGTCCGGTCGGAATGGAGTTGATCAAACAACTGCAGCAGAGAGGGGTGGAGTACTTCGCCCCCGAGCCCGGTCGAATCGATCCGCGTGATCCGCTAAGCGTCGCCAAGGTGATTACACAGTGCAGCCCCGATCAGGTTATCAACCTTTCTTCCTATCGCGCGGGCAGTCAGCTGGCCATTCTGGAAGCTGAAAAGCATCCTCAGGAATGTGACGACATCAATCATCAGCAGGCCTCGGTGATCGCCCAGGTCTGCGATCATCTGAATATTCCGCTGGTGCAACTGTCGTCCGCCTATGTTTTCAACGGCGACAAGAAGCTGGGTTACAGTGAAATGGATGCCACTAAACCGGTTGGGGTTTACGGCGCCACCTCGTTGCTCGGTGAGCAGGCGATCTGTGGCGTCCTTGAGAAACACATCATCGTGCGCACTGGCTGGATCTTCGGGCAGGGGCAGGATGAGCTGATCCGACGCTGGATCGTCGACGCAAGAGAGGCAGAGGGCGCAGTGGCCGTGTCGCGGCGCAAGTTCAGCCCGACGCCAGTGGAGGACGTAGCTCGTGTGTTGATGGCGATTGCCTTGCAGGTGGACTGCCATGCCAATGTCTGGGGTATCTATCATTACTGTGGACTGGAAACTAAACGCGAAAGTGAGTTTGTCCAGCAAGTGCTGAAACTCGCCGCTCAGCATGATGAGAGTATCTACAAACTGTTGGACCACGTGACCCTCAATCTGCTGCGGGCCGATCCGCCAGAGAGTGCCAACACCACGCTGGCCACGAAGAAAATCTTCGATACCTTTGGCATCAAGCAGCGCTCCTGGAACGGCAGCCTGCAAAGCCTAATCAAGAGCCTCTACAAGCCCGAGTTGCGGAGCTGATCAGCATGGCTGCGACTCCAGGTAACACACTTACCCCCATCGACACCGCGCTTGAGCAGTTGCTCAGTTGCGTATCCGTGGTGGCCGGGAGCGAGACTGTCGCACTGTCGCAGGCGTTGGGCAGGGTGCTGGTGGAGGCGCAGTATGCAGCCATTGATGTTCCCGGCCATGCCAACAGTGCCATGGATGGCTATGCACTGGACAGTCAGGTGCTCGCCCGTGGACAAACCCGCTTGAGAGTGACGCAGCGAATTCCTGCTGGAAAAGTCGGAACTATCCTTGAAACTGGCACCGCCGCCCGCATTTTTACAGGCGCACCAATCCCCCCGGGAGCGGACGCCGTAGTAATGCAGGAGAACTGCGCCGTCGATGGGGATAGCATTATCGTCCTGCAGGGGGTGGCGGCGGGTGAGAATGTGCGCGCTGCGGGCAGCGATGTCGAGCGTGACACATTGCTGTTTGCGGCAGGGCAGCGCCTGCGCGCCCCCGACATCGGTATGCTGGCGGGTGTGGGCAGTGACAGTGTCGCCGTGCGCAGGCCCTTGCGGGTTGCGGTGCTGACTACCGGAGATGAGCTGGTCCGGCCAGGTGAACCGCTGCAGCCTGGGCAGATTTACAATTCGAATTACTTCACCCTGAGTGCGCTGCTGCGGGGACTTCACCATGAGGTGGTGGACTGCGGAATCGTGGCCGATTCGCTTGCTGGCACCGAGCAGGCGCTGCTAGATGCGGCGGCGAGCTCCGACTGCATAATCAGCAGTGGCGGCGTCTCGGCAGGCGAAGAAGATCATGTGCGCATCGCGCTGGAGCGCATTGGTGAGCTGGCGTTGTGGAAACTGGCAATCAAGCCCGGCAAACCATTCGCCTTTGGGAAGATAAAAGGTAGACCGTTTTTCGGACTTCCAGGCAATCCGGTGTCTGCGTTCGTGACCTTTGCGCTGCTGGTGCGGCCCTGTCTGCAGCGAATGGCAGGAGAGCGCGACCCGGCCCTGCCACAGTGGCGATTGCCAGTGGCGTTTGCGTTGCCGGTCACGGGAGTGCGTCAGGAATACCTGCGGGTATGCTGTGCCACAGACGCTCAGGGCGAGATGGTGCTGCAGCTTGCGGGCAGCCAGAGTTCGGGGGTCCTCTCCTCGGTGAGTCACGCGGATGGGCTGGCGGTGGTGCCGCCGCTGACAGCAGTGAACCAGGGGGACAAGTTGAGATTCATGCCGTTAAGTGAGATAGTCGGTCCGGTCTGAAGTCAGACAAACAGAGTCATCGAGAACGAACTATTGTGAACATTTCAGTCCATCCCCAAGAGATAAACTCTTCATTTCGGCTGATTGGGTTGGCTCTGTTGCTGCCCGTTCTGCTGGCGGCCTGCCAGCAGACCCGGCAGACCGTAGTCGTGTTGCCGGAGCCGGAACCTGTAGTTGAGGACACTTCAGTGCAGGATGCGGAGGCTGTGCGTTTGTTGTTCGAAGAAGAGCTGCGTTATCAGCGCATGATTGCGGACATCCTCTATGATGGACGCAAGGCCCTCAACGCCAATCGACTGCTGACGCCTCCGGACATTAGCGCACATACTTATTTTCAGCGTGTGCTCGCAATCGAGCCGGTCAATGCCGTGGCGCTGCAGGGAATTCAGGATATCGTTGCCAAGTATCTGCAGCTGGCCGACGAGGCAGGACGCCAGGGTCTGTTCGATGAGGCCAAGGGCCTTCTGCGCCGTGCCGAGCAAGTCGATCGCAACCACGCAGGGATTGCCGCCGCCTGGGTGGCACTGGAAACCGAGATGGAGACGAGTGATGTCGTCCACAGCCTCAGTGCCAGCGATTTGGCGAGCAAGTCCCCGGCCATATTTGTACAGCTTAGTCGGATTGCCATTCAGGCACGCGACTCGGGCGCCTTCTTCCTCATCACCGCACCTAGCGATGACCAGGCCCGCTGGATTTACGCCCAGATGCAGATCGCTGTGGAAGGGCATCGTTTACGGGGTAATATTGAACTTGGGTCAACTCCCACAATCCGCCTGATCATCCCAGTTGATAGCGACGCCTGATTCGATGCAGAGATTTTCCATGATTGTCGATCGTCTCAAAGCGCTGGTTCCCAGCTCCAATTCCTTGCATTCATTTGGCGTGCTGGGGAAGATGGGTGCGGGCCTGTGCATGCTCTATCTGCTGATTGTTATCGCACTCGGCTTTTATTGGAGCGCCGAGCCGGTGCCATTCTCAGTGCGCGACAATCTGCTTGAAAAGCTGGGTCAGAACACTCCCGCGGTCACGGGCACTGCGACCACCACGGCTCTGATCCGCACCGCCGAAATCATGCTGAGCAAGCCCGGTGGTTACCTAAGCAATGACATCGCACCGCCGGGACTTTACCTGGACAACATACCCAACTGGGAGTTTGGTGTGCTGGTGCAGATTCGCGACCTTACCCGCGCCTTTCGCGAAAATTTCAGCCGCTCCCAGTCACAGTCCGTGGAGGACGTGGATCTGGTGATTGTCGAGCCGCAGTTCCATCTCCCCAACGATAGCTGGTTGCTGCCGGCCTCCGAAGATGAATACCGCAAGGCGGTGGCGGCGCTGGAATCCTATCTGCGACGTATCAGCGATGAGGATGAGCAGGATGCACAGTTCTACGCCCGTGCAGACAATCTGGCGCGCTGGCTGGTGAACGTGGAGTCGCGGCTTGGCAGTCTGTCACAGCGTCTGAGCGCCAGCGTCGGGCAGGCACAGGCGGGTAATCTGGATCTCGCTGGCGAGATTGGTGCACAGCAGTCGACCGCAGGCAGTGATGACCGGATTGTCACAACACCGAGTACGCAGATCGACGATGTCTTCTATGAGGCACGTGGCGCCACTTGGGCGTTGATGCATTTCCTGCAGGCTATCGAGATCGATTTCGAAGCAGTGCTGCGCGACAAGAATGCACTTGTGAGCGTGCGCCAGATCATTCGTGAACTTGAAGCGAGTCAGCGCACCGTGTTCAGTCCTGTAGTCCTTAATGGCGGCGGCTTCGGTCTGTTTGCCAATCACTCTCTGGTCATGGCGAACTACGTTTCGCGGGCCAATGCCGCGATCACCGATCTGCGTGAGTTGTTGAATCAAGGGTGATTATTCTCTGTGGTTCGAGTCTTCTGCGGGTAGAGCGCGGTAACCATGAGCGTGGTGGTGACACGCCGTGAACCCATCCGTGGGGGCTCGCTTTCGCCATCCATGGCTCAAGACGGTCACCGCCACGCTCATGGTCACCACGCTCCGGAAGCTCTGTGCTAACGTTACTCCTGGTCAACAGAGTTTTGTGTTACCACCATAGTTAGCGCTGTGCCGTGGGGCTGGGTGGGCAGGACCGTTGAGCGCCATGGATGGCGCGATCGAGCCCTACATGGATGTATTCACGGGCG
>CAIOZF010000070.1 GCA_903862645.1 uncultured Gammaproteobacteria bacterium | reverse complement strand
GATTTCCGATCAACCAATGATCTCATTCAACCCATCTATGACGTGAGCGAGCTCCTGCTGGTCGATGTTGCCAATTCTCTTGCCGATGCGTTCGGTAGATAGCGTGCGAATCTGGCTGATCTTCACCCATGAACGTTTGGGCAATTTCGATTTCTGCAGCTCATGGGTAAGCGGAAAGCCTGCGCGCTGATCCTGGCTTGTAAGCGCCATGGCAATCACAGTTCCGGATCGCTCGTTGAAGATGTCCTGACTCAGGATCAGCACCGGACGCTCGCCCGATTGCTCGTTGCCAATCGTTGGATTCAGGTTGGCCCAACGAATCTCGCCTCTCAATATTTTGGCCATGCTGCCAGCTCCTCCGACAATCCCTCGTCAGCCAAAGCCTTCTCAAATGCAGGATCAAGCTTGGCACATTCCTCGGCCAGACGACTGCGCTCAAGGCGCTCGAGCTTTTCCTGCACAGCTTCCTGGATGGCGCGGCTTCTATTGCTGAATACCTTGCGTTTCACCAACGCATCAACCTTGGCAAGCACACCTTCTTCTATGGTGATGGCTACTTTTGTCTGGCTCATGATGGTGGCTCCGCGTGGTATGATGAATCATCATACTTGCTGGAATGTCTGGAATACAAGGCTGGGCGTTGAATCACGTTCTTCCAGAAAGTTGCCCAGCAATTACTACAACATAGTAGGTGCAGGCTATTTTTTCCCGGATTTTTGTCTGGCCAATCCAGATCGCGATGTGACGGCCTACTCTCGCTCCTTAGGGTTCAGACACAGCCCTTCAAGATTTACCGTCGGTTTTGGACAGCTCGGGCCGCTCTTTAGTTGTTCTTCCGTGTAATGTACGTCCGCAGTCAAATGAACCGGATAAGTGGTCGTGCCCAGACCAAACTCAACGGTGTAACTGCCCTCATGTAGATTCGAGTTGAGTACCCCAACCTCCATTTGTACCAAATGGCCATCGTCGTCTCCCAGCCAGATCTCAGTCGCTTCTGAAGACGCTACGATGATCAGATTCCGGTATGTGTTACCACTTGCGTGCATGGTTATGGCGACTCTGGCACCTAATTCGACGGTGAGCGCCGTTCGAACCGCTCCGCCTGTTTGTCCACGGCATCCATCAACTCCTGGATGGCGTTAACCTCGGCCTCTTCGAACAGAGGCTCTCCACATTGGGTACAGACCCATGCGGGCACGCTATCAAGGCTGACATGCGCACCCTGTCTGTCGAAGTGGAATGGCGCGGTCTCCCTCACCATGTTTCCCTGGCAATACAGACATTTCATCGTTTGCGTCTCTTCGTGAAGTCGATGATTCACGATTGCTCATCGGGGATGTATGCCGTGATGATGGCAAGATACTCATTTTTCGGCGCGCAGACTACGTAGACGGGGTGGCTGCAATGCCGGAAAGGAGATCGGTGTCAGAGTCACATCTGAATTACGACTCTGACACACAATTCACAATTTGCGACCACCTCAATCTCGAGTAACAGCAGTCAAGTTCATCGTTACCAGCACGCCGGGCCTGGGCAGTTCGTTCACGCCGATCACCGTGCGTGCCGGCAGGTGATTCCCCATCATCTCCACATAAGCACGATTCATATCATCGAAGTCCTGCATGTGCTTCAGGAAGATGTTCACGTGGATTACCTGCCCCAAATCAGAACCGACTGATTCCAGCATCACCCTGAACGACTGCAGAATCTGCTTCGCCTGCGAGTAGATGTCCGGCCCTGCCAAACGGCCTGTTGCCGGATCAACACCTGCTGTGCCGCCGATACTAAGGAACGGCCCAACCCTGGCTATATGGTTGTAGGGGCCGATGGGCGTTGGAGTATTGGGAGGGGGAGAGGTTGACGCGCCATTCGGCATCGCGGATTTCGACACGCATGCCGGGGGCGTAGTGGGATGACGCTTGAGCCATGCGGGTCCTTATCGTGCGGTCCTGAGGACATCTGTAACTCTTGTTTCCATCCTTGGCTATCTGCGGATATCGTGCCCGGAGTGCACGAGTGAGGATAAGGTTGCCTTGGAGAAATGGCAATTCATAAGGCCAAGGTCGCTCCAGATTTTTGGTAGTGGTCTAGTTTGAAATTAAACCGATTGACGAATCGGAATGCAGTCTGGGTCGTCGATTACTTTCGCAAACCCGGCCGCAGTAAGTGAGGCGCAGTTACGGCACAAAGGCTTGCCGCCTGTGCCGGTTTTGAAGTTGCGGGCCTGCATCAATAGCACAGTCTCGCAGTGATCGTTGTCGTGGTACACCGACCCTTTCAGGGAGTGCCAAGAGCGAGAGGTTTTCATAAATTTAGCTTCATTTTTATCTCGGTGCGTCTATTGGAAGGATGACAATCAAACCATGGCTCTGTGCCAAGCATGATTAGCGTCAAACTTTAGATCGTGTAACCGCCCTGTTGATTTGGCGAGCAAGTCTTGAAGTTTGGACATAGCACCTAACGAACGTATTGACAGGCGGCTGCGCCAGCGTAGCTGTTCAAGCCGCGAAGCGGCGACTCGAATTGCTTATTAAGGGGTAATAGGCGGGATACTTGAGGAGACATAGCCGAG
>CAIOZF010000069.1 GCA_903862645.1 uncultured Gammaproteobacteria bacterium | reverse complement strand
GAAGGCATCGACAATCAGCGGAAACTCGGCCCACTCCAACGGCTGGCTGACCCCAGCCAGCACCAGCGCCCAACCTGGCGCCATGACGGCGAAATTCCAGATGCCGAATATCCACAGACCCAGCTTGCGACCGGTGACCGCCCGACCCGTGAGAATTGGCACCGCGTGGTAAAGAAAGGCAATAAAGGCATTGCCGAGCCAGCCGAGCATGATGCCCTGGGTATGGCTGAAGCGCAGACGCCCCCAGCTGGGCAGCCAGCTGTTACCAAAGTCCGGCAGTATGAACTGCAGAGAAACCAGAATTCCGAAAACGGCGGCAATCAGCAGTGTCGCCAACGCAGCAAAACTATGGATCTGGACCAGCAGCGCGTCGACATGGTTCTCGACCTGCTCCGAAGGCAGCGCATCGCTCGCCCCCGCAGGGCCATGTAATGTGGCATCGCTCACGTCCAGCTCCTTGTTGTTCTTATCGTTCCGGGTGGGCAATTATAGCCACACCTTTCTCATAAAAACTAAAACAGGAATTCCATCATGAAAAAATTCACAGCGTTTGTCCCAGCCTTGCTCGCACTGGTCTTCTCAGTCTGTTCCGGAATGAGCTTCGCGGCAGATGCGACACCACAGGCCATCATCGCCAACGAAGGGATAGGATTCTCACGCATGGAAGAAGGCAAAGTCATCGCCTACGATCTGGTCGCTGCCTATGACACGCATCAGGTTGCGACTGCTCTCTGGGCATGAGTCTCGGTAATATAGAAACAGCAGGTGCATACGTCGCTTTCGCTATGCGACAAAATGTCGCTGACCTTTCTCGACCAGGAGGCGTACACTGGTTATGTAGAAATGCAGAGGCCAAGACCTCAAGAAGCGACTTCCAAAGGAGACCCGATATGAAGATGTTCACACGCATGCTGACAGTAGCCATGCTGACCATGGCGCCATTGCTGGCCAGTGCTGATGATTTTCTGAAGACGATGAAGGATTTCGAGCTGGTCGATCATCTCGGAGCCACCCATAAGCTGAGCGACTACGAGAGCAAGGAGTACATCGTCATGTACGTGCATGGCTCCGGTTGCCCCATCGCACGCCTATCAGTGCCCAGCTACCTGGCGGTGCGGGATGACTACGCCAGCAAGGGCATCGAGTTCCTGATGATCAACGCCTCCATTCAGGACGACCTTCCCCGCATCCAAAAGGAAGCCACTGAATTCAACATCAACTTTCCGATCCTCAAGGATGAAGACCAGTCGGTCGCCCGCTCGCTGGGAGTAGAGAGAACCGCCGAAGTCTTCATCGTTGATCCGCGCACCCGTGAGGTGTTGTTCCGAGGCCCGATCGACGACTCACTGGGTTACGAGGCGCAGCGCGAGAGTGCCGGCAACGCTTACTTACGCGATGCACTGGACAATGTGTTGAAGGGCGGCAAAGTCAATATGGATGAGATTCCGGATTCCAAAGGGTGCTTGGTGGGATTCTTCCTTAGCTGAGAAATTCAAACCGGCGGAGTTGAACAGCCGCTGCATGGTCTGGTCCTCTTCCAGTGCTGCTTCGACAGCGTTCTGCAGGCTTCCCTCTTATCCTTAGTTGCACATTGGTGACGACTGCCTCGCCTCAGTGCGGCAGTCGCAGCCGCACTGGGTTGGAATAGAACCACAGATCGTCCCAGGGATTCTCCCCCAGCGTGTCGAGGTCGGGCTCCAGCTGATTGGTATTGGTGCCGCGCACACGGATAAAAATATCGGCTTCGAGTTCTTCAAGCGTGTAGTGAATCTCGTTGTAGGCACCCACTCGGCGCCAGTCCTGTTCTGTGAACCGGGCGACAATTTTCGTAGACGGATGAGAGTCGGTCGTGACATCGGTGACGTGCTCACGGATCTCCCCCATGATGAGATCTACGCGTTGCACACCAGGGTAGTCGCCATGGTGATTCGGCACCTGCGGATCCAGAAAGCGAATAGTGATCTCGACAGAACTCCCTGCCGGTACCTGCAGGGTGCCCCCGATGCCTGCCTGCTGCGCACCCGCAGTCGCTGTGACATATAACTCGCTGATGAGATCGCCCGTCGTCACGAAGATGCGCCCCCCACGAATACCATCCAGAATCGCAGCGTAGTTTCGATCCGCCCAGACATACGTTTTCGAGTATTCACCAGGCCAGAAATCAGTTCCGCCCTCGCTGACATGCTGATGGGAATCTGAATTGGCGGTGATCCACCAGTCACGCCCCTCACCCAACATCGAATCCCAGAAGCCCCCTACCACCGCAGTCATCTGATCAAACCCTCCGAGCGTTGGATAGGCACCGTAGGCGCCGCGCGCCCCTTTGAGGTTGGCAGACCCGTCGGGGTTCAGCCCACCAGCCTGGTGCCCAGGGGACCCTTCCATTCCGACAGCGATACCCGGAGCGCTGTTATTCCAGGCGCGCAGCTCGGCGGGATGAACCAACCCATAGGCCCCGGCACCCGTTGCAGAGCGCGATGGATGATGCGCAATAAGTATGGGCGGCTCCGGCAGCCTCTGCATAGCCTGCAATGCCTCCAGCATGCGGGGTTCAGTGTCCCATGAGGGGTCAACCGGCCATGGTTCACGCTTTGAGAACTGAGATTCGATGCTGACAAGATGTTCGGCTTCATCATGAGTATTCGGAACGATCAGACTTGAATGATCTGCTCCCGGCGTGTCGAATTCCATGCCGAAGAACTGCATAACCTCCGGAACCAATTCCCGCGACAGCTGCAACTCCGGATAGGTGCGCTCCAGACTCACATGACTGTGATTAGGCCCACCGTGATCCGTGGCCACCATCCAGCCAAGACCGAAGTGTCGGGCCATCAGCGCATTCATGGGAATCGGATAAATAGCATCGCCACCGAGTATGGGAGCAGGAGGTACTTTCGTCATATCCCAGCCGACACTGAAGCGGCTGTGAATGTGATGATCACCTGCAATCCAGGCTGGCTCATCCTCCGCTGCATGACTCACTGTGTTAACTATGCCGAAGCAAAGCAAACCGAAGAGGATTGAGATGACCAGCACAGGAGGCTGAGGCGAGAGAGGAAATATGTTGGCAGTGGGCATGTTCGAGACCTGCTGATTGACCTCTAAAATGATCTGCATTAAGAGTGTCGGCGCAAATATTGTAATCACGCCATATGAAACTAATGTGACTGCTCTCACAGGCTGTTTTAAGAGCATCTCGTTCACAAATCTTTCGCAAAACCGTCACCTTAATGCAGCAACGCTGACACATATCTCTCTCAGACTTCGCGGGCGTATCCTTGCGCACGCTGCGAGACGATTCGCCACAACAATCTTGGGAGCTATAACGAATGAAGAACAATACAACGACAGGTTTTCCATGCCGTAAGCGCATGACATCCAGCCTGACAGCGGCAATTATCGTTGCCATGGGAGGGCTTTCCAGTGAGGCTTTCGCTGCTGACGCGGCCACTGAAATTCAGGAAATCAGCGTCTTCGGTCAAGGTCAGACACGTCAGGTACAAAGCCTGACCGCCGCACAGCTGGAACAATTTGCGGCTGGCACCAGCCCGCTGAAGTCTATCGAGAAACTGCCGGGCGTAAACTTCCAGTCAGCTGACCCCTACGGTTCCTACGAGTGGTCTACACGCATCGTGGTACGCGGTTTCAATCAGAATCAGATGGGTTTTACGCTGGATGGCGTTCCCCTCGGTGACATGTCGTATGCCAACCACAATGGCCTGCACATCAGCCGCGCAATCATGTCTGAAAATATGGGCCGCGTCTCCCTTTCACAGGGCGCCGGGGCATTGAGCACGGCATCAACCAGCAATTTGGGCGGCACCTTGGAATTCGCTTCTGCTAATCCGGAAGACAGTTTCGGCATCATGACCAACGCCTCTGTGGGTAGCGACAACGCTCAGCGCCTCTTCCTGCGCGTGGACAGCGGTAAGTTGAGCACGGGCACGCAGTTCTTCGTCAGTGCGGCCACACAGGATACAGATAAGTGGAAGGGTGCCGGTCAGCAGCAACAGGAATACATCAACCTGAAACTGGTGCAGCCCATCGGCACAGCGTTGCTCTCTGCGTACTACAGTGATTCTGATCGTGCCGAGAATGACTATCAGGATATGTCGAAGGACATGATCAGCCGTCTCGGCCGTGACTGGGACAATTACTATCCCGACTATGCTCGCTCCGTCGCCGCCGCTCGCGGCAAGTTCACAGGTGCTGTCAACAACCTGGACGACGCTTACTGGAACGCGTCGGGATTGCGCAAGGACAATCTGTCCTACATATCGCTGGATCTGCCCCTGCAAGACGCGCTCACTGTGAAGTCCACCATGTACTTCCATGACAACGAGGGTCAGGGCCTGTGGGGCACGCCTTACTTGCCAACTCCAGGCGGTGCGCCGTTAACGATTCGCACCACTGAATATGTCATCGACCGCTCGGGTTTCGTGTCGGAACTCACTTATGCAATGGGATCGCACACCCTGAGCGCTGGCCTCTGGACTGAAGCCAATGACTTCGAACAGGCCCGCCGCTTTTACGGTGAACCCAGTGCCGCTTTCCCGACGCGCGACTTCCTGAAATTCCAGCGCAACCCGCTGCTGACGCAGTGGGAATACGCTTTCAACACGGAAACCACTCAGATTCATGTGAAGGATACCTGGCAGGCCACTGACGCGCTGCGTCTGGAATTCGGCTTCAAAAGCGTGAATGTGGATGTATCGGCAAAGACTGTCGTTGGCGACAACAAAACAGGCAAGGTCAGCACGGATGAAGGCTTCCTGCCACAAGTTGGTTTCGTTTTTGACCTGAGCGATGACAGTGAGCTGTTTGGCGCGGCGTCGAAGAATGTGCGCGCGTTGATCGGCTCTGCGACTGGCACCTCGCCATTCTCTGCTACACAAGCTGGATTCAATGCAATCAAGGACAGCATCGCACCGGAGACCGCAACCAGCTTCGAAATGGGTTGGCGTTTCCGTATGAACGACATGGAAGGCGTTGTCACTGCCTACCACACCACCTTCGACGATCGACTGCTGGCGATTCAGCAGGGTTCCGCGATCATTGGAGCGTTCAATGCCCTCGCCAACGTTGGCAGCGTCACCTCGAAAGGCATAGAGACCGGCATCGACTGGCAGCTCAACGACCAGTTCAACTGGTACAACTCTGCCAGCTACAACCTGTCTACCATCGATGATGACTATGTCACTGGCACCACGCGTGTGAATACCTCCGGCAAGACCGTAGTAGACTCACCCGAGTGGATGTTCAATTCCGAGATTGGCTACGAAGTCGACAAGACCTTCGCCAAGCTGCACATGAAATTCACCGGGGAAAGGGAATATACATTCCTGAATCAGGGCAGTGTGGACAGCTTCAGCGTCGTGAATCTGAGCGCAGGCTATCGCTTCGGTGAGATGGGCATGTTCAAGGAGCTGACGGCTCAACTGGATGTCGCCAACCTGCTCGATGAGGACTACATCTCCACCGTAGGCAGTGGCGGTTTCGGCAACTCCGATCTTACCGGTACGGCCATGACCCTGTTGCCTGGCGCTCCGCGTCAGCTGTTCCTGTCACTGAAGGCAGCTTTCTAAGACGAAAGTTACCTTTCATGAGTTCGAGTAACGCTGCACGGACGCGGCGTTCTCCAACACCATCCTGCAAAATCTCAAGAAACCCAAAGCCGAAGGACGCATTCAATATGCGCGCCGACGGAGGGATCAACTGGAGGAATTCCGACTGTATCTGGAGGTAGCAGAAAAAGATGACTTGAATGTGGCTCATCCCCTGCCGTTTTATTGCAAAAACTCCTCCATCGGCGCGCCCATTCCTGCATTGTATTGACGGTAATCCTCAACCAACAATCTCATCAAGGTCGCCGCGATGCGGTTGGAGGTGAGGCAATCCGTGCCCGTCTGCAATAATCCAGTAGAAGGGACGCCCGGCCCGATCGCCGCCATCCAGATGTTTTCAGAGCCGATGATACCTTCCTCGTACTGTGCCAGTGCCTGCATGGGACCTGCGACAGCCGCCTTACTGGCATGATGCTGCCAGGTCTCCAGCGGCTGCTCACCACGTCCGTGATCAACGGTGACAAACAACACCGTGTTGTCCCGGTAACCGTCGATACTCTGGACTAGTTGCCAGATTTCACCGATGAAGCGGTCAGCACGCTGGGCCGCAAAAACATATTCGTCATACCGTCCGTCATGGGCGAAATCGTCGGTCTCGCCATAGCTTATGAAGGTCACACGCGGCCCGCGATCGATGATGAAGCTCTTGGCGTAGTGATGCGTAAAAGCGTCGTGTCGGACCGTCTCCCATGGCGTTGGAATGTCAGCCGCCAGTTGCGTCAGCAACACCTCGGAAGGGCTCTGTGGATCAACAGTGGTGCCCAAGGCGTTGACGTCCAGGCCACTGCGCTCGACATTGAAGATCGAGGGAAACACATCCCACGACGCAAATGCGCCCACATGATCTTTGTAAGCTGGCGTAGCAGCGAGCATCTCCAGGATTGATTTCTCAGGATTGGGAATCTTGCCATTGCTATCGATCGCAGGGTTCACTACCCCGGTGAGAATTTCGCTGTAGCCGGGATAGGAAAAATTCCACGGATTGGTGACCTGCGCGCAGGATTCCGCGTCACGATTGCCGACATAGCTGCCTTGCGTGAACACCGTGTTGTGGAGAAATGGCATCAGCGCCCGGGCTCGGGTTTGTGGGTCCTCGTGCCAGAACTGGTCCAGCAACTGTTCACCACGCACGGAGTATTCCTCGTGAGTCGCCAGCGTCTTGTCTATCCCTCGGAACACTTCCTGCCAGCGCAGGCCATCAAGCGTGATCAAAATGACGTTATCAGCGGCAAGTGCCGGTGTTGTGCTCGCGGCGAGCAGTGTCGCCACGGTTATAGCGCGATACAGAGTATTTCCTGCTGTTCCCGACTTTGTACGAATCATCAGAGTTCCATCCCGGAGTTGAAGAAAGAAACAGACTACGCCCCGAGTGTGACAGGATATTGAATTGTCGCGCTGGTGATGATTTGGCAGTTCAACTGGAGTCACTGCGCCGAGAGCTGGCAAATACAATTATGCCTTTGCTGCACCGACGGCCGGCAGCGGGAAATAACAAAAGGGGTCAGAACGAATCAGAAGCGGGGTCGGGTCAGCCCTGCATCTCTGCTACAACAATTGCAGCAGCGATGCACAGCCAGCACAGCGTATTAGAGGGATTCAACAAACGTGGCAAGGTTCTCGATATCGGCATCGGACAGACCCGCTGCCACACCCCACATCATTGCGCTTTGAGCACCTCGGGTTTCGTTGTTCTTGTAGGCTGTCAGCGCCTGAGTCACGAACGCAGCATCGCGGGCGTTAAGCTGTGGACCGATACCACCGGCGCCGTCTGCACCGTGGCAGGCCGCGCAAGTGACGAACAGCGCCTTACCCAGATCAGCAGGGCTGGCGGCAGCAGCGGCTTCACGCGCAGCACGGGCCTGTTCCGCAATGGTGCCATTCTCTGCCAGGTAAGTGGCATAGCATTCGCCAAAACAATTATTGACCTGTGGACGATCTTGAATCTCAAGCGTGTTCCTGGCGATCACAAAAATCACGACGGCGACAACGGTGGCTAAGGCGGTATTGATTAAAGCTTTCATGGTTACTCCTGGTGGTTGGGAGGCTCGTGCGCGCAGAGCGGATAGGAGCCGATCACTAAATTTGGGCGCGCAATTATAGCCCAAGGAAATCAGGAAACGGCGTCTTCGTGAAAAAAAACCCCGAATTGGCTGCGAATTCAGGGTTATTTTCTGCCGTGGGTGTCTAGTCCAGCTGCAACACCACCGGACAGTGGTCCGCACCTTTCACGTCACTGAGAATTTCGGCGCCATGAATACGCGCCTCCAGTGCGCGCGAGACCAGAAAATAATCAATCCGCCAGCCGACATTGCGTGCACGGGCGCCCCCGCGCATGCTCCACCAGCTGTACTTGACGGTGTCTGGATACAAGTGCCGAAAGGTATCGATGTAGCCTGCCGCGAGAAGCCTGTCCAACCCGTCGATCTCGGCTTGGGTATACCCGGCACTTTTGTTGTAATTGGCCGTTGGCCGCGCGATGTCAATCGGACGATGGGCCACATTGAGATCGCCGCAGACGATCACCGGCTTGCGCTTCTCCAGCGCCAGGATGTATTCCTTGAAGTGGGCGTCCCAGCGCTGTCGGTATTCCAGACGCTTTAGCGCATCGCCGGAGTTGGGGGTGTAGACGGTGGCGACAAACCAGTCGTCAAACTCTGCGGCGATTACACGGCCCTCCTGATCGTGCTCCTCTTCTCCGACATCACACTGCACGGACAGCGGCTCTTTCCTGCTGAATATCGCAGTACCCGAGTAGCCCTTCTTGACGGCGGAGTTGGTGTAAAGGTGATAGCCGGTGAACGCGGCGACTGCCTCGTGCACCTGATCGTCCTGGGCCTTGGTCTCCTGCAGGCACAGCACGTCGGGCTGCATTTTTGCTACTGAGTCGAGAAAGTCTTTCTTCATGACGGCGCGAATGCCGTTCACGTTCCAAGAAATCAACCTCATAAATCCTTCCGTTATGGATGAGTAAAATAGTTCAGGCAGTTCTCACGAACCGCGATTGTATGCATTTTTCTTGTCTGAGTGCTAACCGGCTGATACCGTTCACTTAGCCCCCACAGCAGGAACATCCGCATGACAACGAATACCCGCTATTCCATCGGCTCGCGCTTTCTGCACTGGCTCATCGCGCTGCTGGTGTTGGTGCTGGTGCCCGTGGGCATCATCATGGCCGGCCGGGCCGAGATAAACCTCTTCGACGATCTTACCAATACGCTGTACGCGTGGCACAAAGCCATCGGCTTCTCGGTGCTGTTACTGATGATTATCCGCGTTGTTGTCAGGGCCCAGGGCGGCAGCCCGCCCTACCCGCGCTCTCTTGCGCGTGGGCAAACGGTCGCCGCCACCGCCTTGCATCATTTGCTGTATCTGCTTCTGATCGTCACTCCCCTGGCGGGTTGGGCAGCTGTGACGGCGTTTCCGGCTTTGATCACACTAGGCGGGTATAATCTGCCGGCGATGCCGCTGGTGCCGCAGGATCAGTCTCTTGCGACACGCCTGTTCGCGATTCACGGCAGCCTGGCTCTCGTGCTGGCGGCACTGATCATCGGTCACATCGGCGCTGCATTGCTGCATCGATTTGTCAGTAAAGACGGAATATTCGAGCGCATGTGGTTTGGCCGCAATTGATTCGATCGAGCTTAAGTTACGTATCGCCAAGGAACTCTCATTGGGCGAAAACGGGCGGCAGGATGCCCTCAACTTCATTTTTACTTATAACGCTACTCAAGGGGAATCTCATGAAACTTAGTTCGAAACTTGCTCCCATATGCACCGCAATTGCAGTAGTGCTGGCACTGAGCGCATGCACGCCGCAACAGACCACCTCATCAACAGCCGCCCCGGCACAACCCGAGACGCCCTCGGCGACTCCAGCTGCGGCGCAACCCGCACTGGCACCGGTCGTGCAGGCACCAACTGTAGCGCCCGCACCTTGCGCTAACTGTGGGGTCGTACGCTCCATCACCGCAATCGTGCAAGCTGGTACCAGCACGGGAATAGGCGCAGCCATCGGCGCTGTCGCTGGAGGTCTGGCAGGTAATCAGGTCGGCGGTGGCTCAGGCAATACGATTGCGACAGCAGCGGGTGCCATCGGCGGTGCAGTGCTGGGCAACACCATCGAGAGAAATCGCAATGGCGGGACGTCGTACGATATTGTCGTCGACATGGAATCTGGCGGCCAACAGACCATCCGCGTACCCGATGCTACAGGCATCAATCAAGGGTCTGCCGTCACCATTCAGGGCGGGAATATCAGCTTGCGTTAGACACTTATGGCTCCGGGAGTTGCGTCCAGAAACAGATCAGAAAAACCTGTTGTCGATGACGATCTCTAACGGTTCATCGAAGAATACGCATCAGTCCCTCTTAGTTCCATCGTCTTCACGCACGTCTTCACGCACATCCGCAAAATCGACCCTGATTTTCTTGAAGTTTGCCCTGAACTGATCGCTGTCACCGAACTCGGCGAAATGCGCATAGCGACTGTGGAGCCCTTTCATTCGCGCCGCGTGCTTAATGGGACACCAGTACTGTTCCGTGCGCCCTCCAATCTCACCCACGTAGGCGATCAAACCATTGAAGTAGGCGCAAAACAGACAGTTGGCTTTTTCAATGATATTCAAATATCCCAGATATTTGCGATCCATAACCATATAGTCAGCACGCCTGACCTTTGGAATCCCATACACCGGAAAGCAGACTGCCTGATAGAGACTGATCACCAGATCCATGAACAGTGCCGGGAACACGCACAACCAGATCATCGGCGCGGTGGCGATGTTGCGCAGTCGAGCATGACGCAAGTAGTCGAACACTCTCACCAGTTGGGACTTGTGATGAGCCCTGACCTCGTCCTTGAACCTGATGCTGCGATCCCGAATCTCGAAGGTTTCAATCCTGATACGCTTTACCTCCTCTTTCAGCTCCTGCTCCAGGTTCTTTATGCTATGCATCAAATCTTCTACACGTTTGCTCATAGCAGTATTTCACCTGTGCGAAGCTGCTGACTGCAGCTGACTTGTTGTCATCTAATCATCTATGTCATCTGTTTGGTAGGGGAAGGCGACTATGGGGAGGACGCACACAGTGCTTGTCTGCTAAGGTCAGCCCGCTTATTCTTGGCCTGCGCGCCCATCCCACTGACCCACGCAAGGCTGATTCCGGTTTTCATGCAAACTTTTCGCGCAGATATCGAAGGGCTTAGAGCGCTCGCGGTCATCCTCGTCATTCTCTACCACTACCAGTTTCCCGGCGTCTCCGGTGGCTTCATCGGTGTCGATGTATTCTTCGTGATCTCCGGGTTCGTCATCACACAGTTGCTAACCCGTTCGATGGCAGCCGGCACATTCAGCTTCAGCGGGTTTTATGCGCGGCGTATACGCCGATTGGTGCCAGTATTTCTGCTGGTGTCGAGTGCAACCTTTGTAATGATATCGCCGTTCTATCTTGACGAGGATTACTACACGTTTGCCAAGAGCTGGCTGGCCTCGTTGGTTGGGCTGAGCAACCTCTACTACTTCGATGAGCTCAACCAATACTTCGCCCCGGAGGCACAGTCGCTGTCGCTCCTGCACACATGGTCGCTCGCAGTCGAGGAGCAGTTTTGTCTGGTGTGGCCGGCGCTTCTAGCGCTGATTTTCCCATCTTTGGCGGCAAAACGTGCCGGGTGGATTTTTGCTGCGCTCTGGAGCGCCAGCTTTGTGTTGTCTGTCTATCTGGCCAGCACCAATGTGAGCGCGGCGTACTACCTGCTGCCCGCACGCGCCTTCGAACTGCTGCTTGGCACAGGTGTAGCGTTATTTGGCGACCGCCTGCCTGCCTTGTCGCGACGTACGGCCGAGGCACTGACGTTGGCAGGCCTTGCACTGATCCTCCTCACCGCGCTGTTCCTGCGCAGCGATGACCACTTCCCCGGATACAATGCGCTGTGGCCCACCGTGGGCGCGGCACTGATCATTCTGATGGGCATGCAGTATCAAACGACACTGGTGGCACGCGCGCTGAGCGTGCGCGTCATGGTGTTTCTCGGCGGCATTTCGTATTCGCTCTATCTGTGGCACTGGCCACCTCTGGCTCTACTGCACTATCAGCTGATAGAGCTGACCTGGCCCCTGCGCCTGCTCATGATAACGGGTGCAGTGCTGCTGGCCTGGCTAAGCAACCGCTTCGTGGAAAATCGTTTCCGCTATCGTCCGTGGAGTCTGAGGAAGTCTTTCTCACTGTTGATCCTGTTACCCCTGCTGGTGATCTGGGCAATCCAGTCCACCATCCGCATTGCCGACGATCTAAGCTTTCGCATTAGCGAGGAGCGCCGCGAACTTTACCGCATCATCGCGCAGAACAACGCCGGCGATCTGTATGGCCCCTGTTTCAAGGCAAATGGTGCAGAGTTTGATCAATCGGACGATTGCCGCATCGGAGCGCTCAAAGAAGGCATGCCCAATGCGATGTTGATCGGCGACTCCCACGCCACAGCGCTGGCAGGGTTTCTCGACGAAATGCTGCAACAGACCAGTCTTTCCGCGTTACTCGTCACCGCTGCCTCGACCCCCTTCATCACGCCGGAGGATGCACGTGTCGCTTTCGGCGACGACGAAGACAAGATTGCGCGTGACGTGGCCCTGGGGGAATACCTGAGCAAGTGGCCGATGACGGTGTTTCTGGGCGCCTGGTGGAACTCCTATCTGGAAGATCCGGAATTTCACCAGTATTTTCTCAATGCCATCGAATGGCTGTTGCAGCGGCAACACCGGATCGTGATGCTGGAAGATGCGCCGGCACTGCCTTCAAATTCTTACGCTTATTGCCTTCTCAAGAACATGGGCGACTGTTCCGTGGCAGTGGACCAGATCAACGAAGGATTGCAGAATTTCAATGAGTTCAAGCAGGCCGTGCAGCGACGCTATCCCCAGGTACAGTGGATCAACCCGCGAGCGGCGATCTGCGACCTGGAGCGTTGCCAGACCGTGCTCGATGGCCTTCCTTTGTATCGGGACGAGAGCCATCTCAATGACCTTGGCTCAAGGGCTATCGGCAGGCTGTTTTTGGAACGCTTTGGCAATCCGCTGTTGCTGCGTCAATGACTGTTCCGGGTAATCCGGTCCAGCGCGCCCATGGCGAAGGCGGAGACGACGAAGGTCAGGTGCACGATCACGTACCACTTCATCAGGTCTGGGTTGACGTTGTCGATGTTCATGAACACGCGCAGCAGGTGGATCGAGGAGATCGCGACGATGCTGGCGGCCACCTTCATCTTCAGTGAAGAGGCGTCCATCTTGCCCAGCCAGCTCAGTTTCTCGCCTTCATTGCTCGCATCGAGCTCGGAGACGAAGTTCTCGTAGCCGCTCATCATCACCATGACGAGCAGGCCGCCTACCAGAGAGATGTCGATCAGCGACAACACCACCAGCACGACCTCCGCCTCGGAAGAGGAGAAAATGTGCAGAAACAGGTGCACCACTTCCTGGAAGAATTTCACCATCAAGGCAATGATCGCCAGGCTCAATCCCAGATATATCGGTGCCAGCAACCAGCGAGACTTGAGCATCAGGCTTTCAATCAGACGTTCCATGCGGTCAACCCTCAAATTAAAAACGGCGCAAGTATAGCGCAGACGATGGCAGAGCAGGCAAGCCTCACTCTCCGGGTAGCAGGTGTTCCAGAGTCAGCCCTACCGCCGTCCCCATAGCGAAACCCTGCCAATAGTTGTGCTCGGGGGTTGGCTGCCCGTCACGCACGGAGAAGATGCCCTGTGTGGGATCGGGAATCAAATCCAGATACGCCTCCTTGCCGGGATCATCCTTCAGATGCAGGTCCAGAAACGCCGTAACGAAGTGCTGCAGGATGTTGTTGCTGCGCACACTGTCCCAGACCGCATCCGTGTAATGTCCTGCCCCAGCTTGATCCTCGCTGTTGAGAATCTCCACTGGCAGAGGAATCGGCGCCGCCACACTGTGGCCGCCATTCACGAAGGTCAGCAGCAGGCGGTCACTGTTCACCGCATTCTCAAAAATCGCGCGCGTGCCCTCCTGATACCCGGCCGTGCCGTCAACACTGCCTGCAACATAGAGCGTAGGCAGCGTAATGCCCTGCAGAACATCGGCGTTGAAGAAACCGGTGTTCATACCCCAGGGTGCTATCGCCACACCGGCTCTGATGCGAGGATCAAGCTTGATGCGAAACTCCGGGTTCTCCGCCGTCAACTCGCGGAGCAGGCGATTGGGCGGAGCGATCTGCGCCTCGATCACGCTTTCGCTGTAAGGGGCGCCGAGATTATTCAAGACCCCGTAACCACCCATCGAGAAGCCAATAATGGCGGTGTTGTTGACGTTGACCAGCCCGGCCAGATAGCTGCCGAACTCTGAGGCGTAGTCAGCGATGGCCTGCAGCACGAATCGCTGATCTTTGGCCCGGTTGTACAGCGTGCTGGCGATGGGCTGCTGGTTCTGATAGGTACTGTCGGTGTGATCGATAGAGGCCACAACGTAGCCTTTACTGGCCAGGTTTTCGCCGAGATGACTCATCAGGTAGCGGTTGCCGGGATAGCCATGGGAGAGGATCACCAGCGGAAAGTTGCCCTGCACAGCCAGCGGTGCAGCGCCTCGGACCGCCTTTCCGGACAGGATTGCAGTGATCTGCAGGTTGCGGGTCTCGGTCGTGTATTCACCGCCCGGAGAGCCTCGATCCCCGAGCTCGGCCGGATACCAGATCTCGACACTGAGGCGACGGTCATACAACGGCGCCTCCTCACCCGGTATGGTGTTGACCACATCGACCCGGTCGGCATCGGTGAAACTCATGGTACGCACGCCGATATCGTAGCGCCCAAAAGCGCTCAGTTCCGGCGCATCTGGCCGGACGACATCGATACGGTTCTGTTGGGCGCCCGCGCCGGCAGAAATTGCCAGCATCAGGACGACGACACTCATTCTTCTAATAGCCATTCTCAAACTCCTGTAACTGGTCTGCATCCTCCCATAAAGGCGAAGACGTCCAAAGCAGAATTTTGTCTTCCCGTCGATTGCATTATCGCCGAGCTTCTTTAAGCAGGGGGCTTCTGGTAAATTGCGCCACCCATTTCCCTCCCATTACCAGACCTCTTTACCAAACCCGGTGCCAGGACCATTGCCTATGAAAGACCTTACCCAGGGCCCCATGACTCCGCTAATCATCGGCATGGCAGCGCCTGTGGCGGCCGGCATGATTTTCCAGACACTCTACCTGCTGGTGGATCTGTATTTCGTCGCCGCACTGGGCGATGACTCGGTGGCAGGTGTCGGCGCGGGCGGGACGCTGATGTTCATGATCATGGCGCTGACACAAATCCTGGGTGTAAGCGCGGTCGCGATGATCTCGCAAGCAGTCGGCCGCAAGGATCAACCACAGGCCAATCTTATTTTCAATCAGTCCCTGGTCGTTTCGGCAATCTTTGCCGTGGTCACGCTGCTGGGCGGCTTCCTGCTGGCCGATGTCTATCTGGCCAGTATCGCTTCGGATGCAGGCGCCGTTCGCGAGGGTGTCATCTTTCTGCACTGGTTCCTGCCCGGCATGGCACTGCAGTTCCCGATGATGGCCATGGCCTCGTCGCTGCGTGCGACCGGTCTGGTCAAACCCGGCATGGTGGTACAGGTACTGACGGTGGTGCTAAACACCATCCTGGCACCGATCCTGATCGCGGGCTGGGGCCCCGGACCCGCTCTGGGCGTGATGGGCGCCGGACTCGCCAGCTCGATCTCGGTGCTGGTGGGCGTAATCCTGCTTACCCTGTACTTCATCAAGATGGAAAAATACGTGTCCTTCGACACGGCGCTATGGCGTCCACAGCTGGCCATCTGGAAGCGCATGCTCAACATCGGACTGCCGGCCGGTGGCGAGATGGTGCTGCTGTTTGTCTATTTCTCCGCCGTTTACTGGCTGATTCAGGATTTCGGCGCCGCTGCGCAGGCGGGTTTTAGCATTGGCGGACGCATCATGCAGTCGATCTTCATGCCGACCATGGCGATCGCCTTTGCACTCGGGCCCATCGCCGGGCAAAACTATGGCGCGGGGCAATTTGGCCGGGTACGCGAGACTTGCTACAAAGGCATCATGCTGAGCAGTGTGGTAATGGTCGTGGTGACACTGCTGATGCAGTGGAAATCAGACTTGCTGGTGGGGTTCTTCAGCGAGGAGGCGGAGGTAATCGCCGTGGGTTCCGTGTTCCTGCAACTGATCTCGCTGAACTTCGTCGCGCAGGGCATCGTGTTTGCCTGCTCGGGAATCTTTCAGGGGCTGGGCAATACCCGCCCGGCGATGCTGAGTTCGAGCGTGCGTATTCTGGTCTTCCTGCCCTTTGCGGCGTATCTGAAATACCAGCCAGGATTCACCATCAACATGGTGTGGTACGTGTCGATCCTGTCGGTGGCCGCACAAGCGGTAGTCAGTTTCCTGCTGGTAAGGCGGGAATTCCGGCTGCGACTCGACGCAGCACCACAGCCAGCGGGACTGACATGACTGGCATGAGCGCTAGCGCCGGAAGCTGGGCAGTGCGAACGGCGGCGGCTTCGGCTGGGACGACATCTTTGTCATCAGACACGTCAGTCTTTTCATTTTCAGGTCGCGGATGAACGCATCGATACGGTTGCGAATCTCCGCTGCAGCGGCTTCGCTATCTTCGAACTCGGTGTTGAGCCAATCATAGATCTGTTGCAGCTCCCCACCATTGAAATTGACCACGGCACTGAACTGCTCCAGGGCGCTGCGGAACTGATCCTGTCCGTCCTTCTGCGCGGCCTGCGCTTCTTCGATAAGGCCCAGCAGAATGTTACGCTTCTGCACTCCGAACTGTTCCATGGCACTGTAGCGGCCATGCACGCAGTATTTGGTCACCCATCAACCACAGTCTGATGTGGAAGTGGGCCTCGCCCGCGATTGCCAAAACGGGTAAGCTGGCGGCTGTAGACGAGCGGCAGCAGGAGCAGTACCGCCCACACCAGAAGGGATTCGACAACCGGCACAACGTCCTGGTGAATTTGTTGAGAATCCCATCCCTGAGGAAATGGCTGCTGCACACGCTGTTGCTGCTGGTCGCGAGTACAACACTGGCCCAGACCAGCAGCCTGAGCGCCTACGAGCGCAGTCAGTGGCGCCACTGGGAAGATTCCGACGGCGACTGTCAGAATACCCGTCAAGAGCTGCTGATCAGCCAATCACAGATTGCCGTGACCTTCACCAACGTCAGGTCCTGTACCGTAGCGGTGGGCCAGTGGTTCGATCCCTATACCGGGCAGCTGTTTGTGAAAGCGAGCGATGTCGACATCGACCATGTCATTCCGTTGAAATATGCCCATGATCATGGTGGCGCTAGGTGGTCACCGCTGCTCAAAAAACTGTTCGCGAACGACCCCGAGAATCTGTTGATTGTCGACGACGGTGAAAATCAATCCAAAGGTGCCAGTGGGCCCGCGACATATCTGCCACGAAATCAATACCAGTGCGATTACGCCACACGCTGGCAGGCAGTGGCAGCCAAATATGAGTTGCAACTGGCACGCCTGGATCTCCAAACCTTGACGCGCATACTGCGCGATTGTGCGACCTGACTGGGATGGGCACGTGAATCCACTCTTTGATTCGATCAGCGATTTCTTCGGCGGCGGGTTCATCCAGACCATCTCTGATGCGTTCTGGAATTCCCTCACACAACTCCTCTGGCACTCGCAACTTCCTGTGCCCGGCAGGAAACAATGAACACAACAACGGATTCAGCATGATGGCACCCATTACTACGCAGCCCAGAACACCGACCGCCTGGCACGCCCTGCTCTGCTTCGGCGGCAACTTCCTGATGATTTCAACCGGCATGTTCGTGTTCGCGATCAGCCTGCATGTGGTGCTGTTCTTCTGTCTGTTGTGGACGGGTCTGCACGCATGGCTGCTAGGCCACAATTTCAGCGCGGTGCGCGCGATGATGAGCACGGGCATCAGCAATGCACTGCCGGCGATCTACATCTTCATCCTCATCGGCATGGTGATCGCCGCCTTCATGCAAAGCGGCACGGTGGCAGCGCTGATCTATCATGGTTTGAATCTGCTCAGTCCAGGCTTTTTTCTCGCTGCCGGGTTGATCCTGTGCAGTCTCATGTCTGTGGCAACCGGCACTTCGTGGGGTACTGCCGGCACACTTGGCGTAGTGTTGATCGGGATCGGCTCGGCGATGCAGATCCCGCTGCCGATCGTGGCCGGGATGGTGGTGGCGGGTGCCACATTTGGCGACAAACTCTCTCCTGTGTCGGACACCACCAATCTCGCCGCAATGAGCGCGCACACCAATATTTATCGTCACATCGGTTCAATGCTGTACACCACCATTCCCTCCTTTGTAGTGACACTGCTGATATTGTTGGGCCTGGGCGCGATGTTCAGTGCCAATCAATTGCCAACAGAGACCATCACCGAGATGCAGCAGACTCTGGCAGCACACTTCGAACTGGGCCTGCTGGCGACGCTGCTGCCACTGCTGGTAATGCTGGCGCTGAGCCTCAAGCGCCTGTCGGCCGAGATCAGCATGAGCGCAAGCATTCTCAGTGCCGTGGCGGTTGCTGTCCTCTATCAGGAGCGCTCGCTGGTGGACGTCCTCAACAGTTTGTGGAGCAACGTGCCCGGCAATACTGGAATTGCCAGTCTCGATGACCTGCTGGGCCGAGGCGGAATTCTCAGCATGAGCTGGACACTGATACTGTCACTGCTGGCACTGGCGCTGGGTGGCATTCTTTTCAACGCCGGATTTCTGCATGCACTGCTGGCAGGCATCATTGCGCGCATACGCCGAACGACGACGCTTATCGCCACCACGATCGCGTCCGGCATTGTCGGCAACATCGGTATGGGCGAGGCATACATCAGTATCATCCTGAGCTGCCAATTGTTCGGGAAGGCCTATGACGAGAAGGGTGTGGACCGGGCGGTGTTGTCGCGTGCGGTTGAGGAAGGCGCCACCATGAGCACGGGGCTGATTCCTTGGACGACAGCAGGAGCCTTCTATGCGGCGACACTGGGCGTGCCAGTACTGGAGTACGCTCCGTATGCGTTTCTGAACTACCTCAATCCCTTGATTTCGATTGGGATGACGGCCTTCGGTATCGGTCTGCTGCGCAGCCCGAAACGCTAGTGTGGGAGCCTGCCTGCACGCGACTTGTGCCAGATTCTATCGCGTCCAGGCACGCTCCCACAGCGGAGCGGTTCGAGGTGGTCAGTAACCCGCCGCTCCGCTGTCCCCCACACGCGAGTCTGCGCCGCCAAGGAACAGTCCATTCTCGCGGTCATGATAGACACCCATGGCCGAACCCTGTCGGCCACGCTCGCGCAATTCATGCCCCATGCCCTGATAAAGTTTGACGGTATCCGGGGAGAAATATCCCTCCTCGAACGTAGTGATATCGGGCAGCCACTGGTGGTGAATACGTCCCGCCTCCACTGCCTCGCCGATATTCATGTCGTGATCGATCACGTTGAGTATCAGCTGCAGCGTGGTGTTGATGATCGTGCGGCCCCCGGGGCTGCCCACTGCCATCAGCGGTTTGCCATCCTGGGCGACAATGGTTGGAGACATGCTGGAGAGCGGACGCTTCTGCGGAGCAGCCAGATTCGCTGGAGTGCCGATCTGGCCCGAACGATCCGTAACGCCTGGAACAGCGTTGAAGTCACCCAGCTCATTATTGAGCAGGTAACCACCGCCTTCAGCGACGATGCGCGAGCCATAGCCAAATTCCAACGTGTAGGTCAGCGAGACCATGTTGCCGTCTTTGTCGGCGACGGAAAAGTGGGTGGTCTGATCACTTTCGTAGATGCTGCCGAACTGGTTTTCGTCACTCACGGATGCCTTGTTCGGATCAATAGTGGCACGCAGACTGGCGGCATAGTCTTTGTCGAGCAGCTGATCCAACGGCATGCTCTCGTTGAAATCGGGGTCCCCGAGGTGTTCGGCACGGTCTGCATAGGCACGACGCATGGACTCGGTCAGCAGGTGCAGGTACTGCGCGGAGTTATGGCCGGCAGCCGTCAGATCGAAACCTTCGAGGATGTTGAGCATCTCGATTAGGGTGACACCGCCAGAGCTTGGAGGCGCCATGCTGATGATCTCGTAGCCACGATAAGTGCCGCGCACAGGCTCGCGCTCGACCGCTTCGTACTTTTCCAGATCCTCTTCGGTAATGAGGCCGCCATTGGCGCGCATGAAATCGGCCAGCAGCTTGGCATTCTCGCCCTTGTAGAACCCGTCACGCCCCTGCTCCTGAATAAGCTGCAGCGTCTTGGCCAGGTCGGGTTGCACCCACAGGTCCCCCAGTTCATAGGGTGACCCATCGGCCTTCATGAACACCTTGGCAGAGGAAGGGTACTGATCCCAGGAGGACTGGTTCTGACGAAAGCCACCGTAGAGTGCGTAAGTAATGGGAATGCCATCACGGGCGAGTGCCACGGCCGGGGCAACCAGATCAGCCCAGGGCAGACTGCCCAGCTCCTCGTGCGCTTTGTACAGACCGGCCACTGTGCCCGGCACACCGATGGCAAGCATGCCGATGTGGTTGGAATTGTCGACCACCTTTCCATCCAATCCCAGATACATGGTTTCGGAAGCGGCCAGCGGCGCTTTCTCGCGAAAATCGAAGGAGGTCGCGTGGCCATCTTCGCCGTGATAGACCATGAAGCCACCACCACCGATATTGCCTGCGCTGGGCCAGGTTACGGCGAGTGCGAAGGCCGTTGCGATCGCCGCATCGATGGCGTTGCCACCTTGTTTGAGAATCTCGACACCAACCTCGGAGGCCGTCAATGAAGCGCTGGCAACGACGCCATTCTCGACCCGCAACGGGGTCCTGCCGCTGGTTGCATACAGCGAGGTAGACAGTGCAAAACACAGAACCAGCGCAATATTTCTGTAAAAAAGTCTCATCTTTGCTCCAGGGTTTGTTCTAACGCCAAAAACCAATACACCACAAGACACACCAAATGTGTCGACACCAGCCTTCACAAAATATTCTCTTGCTCACCCTACTGGCTATCCTACTCAGATACCAGCCTGTTGCAGTAGCATCTGCACATAAAGCGCACGCAACTTCTGCGTCACGGGACCCGGTCGACCGTTGCCGATCATCGTGCCGTCGATACTGATGACCGGCAGCACCAAGGTGGTCGCACTGCTCATAAAGGCCTCATCCGCGATACAGGCCTCCTCAAGCGTAAACTCTCTCTCCTCCAGGCCAATGTCATTTTCACGCGCCATCCGCATAATCTCCTTGCGGCGAATGCCTGGCAAAATGGATCCATTCGAGGCCCGCGTAATCAACGTGTTGGCGCGTACGATGAACGCCGACGATGTGACCCCTTCGGTGACAACTCCATCATCGATCATCCAGCCCTCGTAGGCGCCTTTTGCCACCGCCATCTGCTTGGAAAGGCACTGGGCAAGCAGGCTCACCGATTTGATGTTGCGCCTGCGCCAACGCAGATCCGGCACCGACACGACGGCCACACCCGTGCCGGCAAGCGGGTGATCGATGATCTTGCGCGCTACACCCCAGGCGACAAGGCTCTCTTGCCCCCGCCCGTGTACCGGAAACGCGAAGTCACGCTCGGCCACGCCACGAGTGATCTGTAGATAAACATACCCTTCCTGCAAATCGTCGCGTACCAGCAACTCTTCAAGCACGGCGATAAGCTCTTCCGGGCTGCAGGGCCAGCCGATGCCGGTGCTGCATAAACTGCAATCCAGACGCTCCAGTGCATGCGTTCTGTCCATCAGTCGCTGATGGAGGACAGGAATTACCTCGTACACTCCATCACCGAACACGAAGCCCCTGTCGAAGACCGATACCCTGGCGTCTTCAGCGCGCACGAACTCTCCGTTCACGTAGACCGTCCTGTCGGCGATCCTTATTCCCGATCCGGTAGCAGACATGGCTACTGCTCCCTGTTCTGTGAGTGATGAGGCAGCATAACAATATTGCTGAACAGGGAGTAGAAAATATTCCGCAGCGGCGCAGGCAAAAAAAATCCCGCTGATGCACGAGGCCGCAGCGGGATTTTTTCAACAGCGGGAATCTGGAGCCCAGGAATTAAACCTTGGACGCCTCGTACTCCGCTCTGTCTTCGTCAGTGATTTCCTTGATGCTCAGCTTGAT
>CAIOZF010000068.1 GCA_903862645.1 uncultured Gammaproteobacteria bacterium | reverse complement strand
GCCATCAAGCCATTAAAAAATTCCGAATTGAGTCGGCGACCTTTAAGCTGTGCACGCGGTTCAACGAAAAGCGTTGGTAAAGCGCCGGTCAGCGCGTCCAATGTGGCTTGGTCTTTAGCTACATCTAAATCGAGACCGCCGTGCTTGGAAACCAGAAATGCGTAAGGCGTCCACTCCTTACCATTGACATGAACCCAAGCTACGCCGCGATACAGAAGTTCCACTAAGGCAGCCAGTTCTTGCGGGCAATCCTCTGCTGCACGAAGTCTGTCTCGACTGATGCCAGGCAAGTAAAAAATCGGTGCTGTCCCTGAGGCAGGTGCACCATCGACAGTTCTTGCCTCAATACATCGCAACCACAACGCGGGCCCAGTTCGATTCTCTGGCGCATATGCTCCGAACTGAAACAGTTCCGGCAGCATGGCTGACAGTTCCGGCATGATGCTTTGCCATTGGCAGTCGGGGTCAGGCCACAAGATCACAGCAGGGGCAACTTGGTCACCCGCGGCAAAAGCCTGCGCAGCAGTTCGCAGATCAGCGACTAGGCGTTCAGCAACGGTATTCATCTTGCTTTGCCTGAGGCTCTGGCCTTGTTCTTAACTTCATTGCTGTAATGCAAGTCATTCCAACGGTTGCCATCGGGCTCTTTACCAAGCCCCTCGAAGTCTTGTTTCTCGCCATCCCAGCCCCAGAACCAAGGGAATTCCTTCTTGTCGCGAACGGGCTCTTTGCCACGATCTTTTTCCCATTTGATATTCGGCTTGCTGCGCAGGATGCCAGCACCTTTTTTGCCACCGGGAATATCCTGAGCAAGAAAGGGACGAATATTGATGCGCACGCCTTCGTTCAGGTCTGGATGCCAGTCAACGGCTTGTTGCGAAAGTGGTTTCCAGCGCACAAATAAATCAAATGGTGGCTCGCCTGCGAGGATCAGTTTGAGGCGGGCCTGCAACTGTTTGGCTGCGGCCAAACGACTGTCACTACCGGCTTCGCCCGCGTCCACGGCTGTTTGCTGGCGGCGGATCCAATCGCCTAGGTAGGCGTAGGTGAGGTTTTCCAGCTTGTCGTGGGTGAGCTTGTGATAGTTCACCAGCGCGCTGAAGCCGCTCTTGTGGCCGTCCCAGAGGTGCCAGATGAAAGGACGATGGTGGAACATAGCGCAGTGCTGCTCGAAGAACTCGTCGCGGAGCCACGCCTCGAGCGTCTCGGATTTGCTACCCGTTTTGCCGGTAGGACCGGCGCTGGCGAGCAGGGTATGGAGATCGAAGGCGCCAAGGGCTTGGGCGAGGAGTGCTCGCAGACGCTCGGCGGCGGGCGCTTCCCCTTTGGTTGCTGATAAACAAACAATGCCATCATTATCGGCGAGGATTTCCAGACCATCCGGGCCGAGCGCTGGACACTCGGGAAAACTTGAACCGGTCTGGCGCGGCCACTGGTAGCCTAGCAGTCGCGCCACAGCCACCTGCAACGGCTGGTCTGCACCGGAAGGCTGGCCGTTGAACAGCCATTGCGTGGCGTCGCTGGAATTCGGCTTTGGTAGTCCGTCAGGGTATTTCTCATTCGCCAACTTTTG
>CAIOZF010000067.1 GCA_903862645.1 uncultured Gammaproteobacteria bacterium | reverse complement strand
CGTTACTTTGACATGGGCGTGTTCCATGCTCGCGAGCCCTGGATACGCCAGAAATTTGGCGGTGCTGGGGGCGAAGGCATGCGCTATGTGAAATCGGAGTTGAAGTTTCTCGGGTTGCGCCGGGTCCATCTATGGCCTGGGGCCATCGTGCGCAACGCCGTGAAGTTGTCAGGCTACAAGCTGGGCCAGCAGGAAGCAAAGCTGCCAATCAGCCTCAAGCGCAAGCTGGGAATGTACAAGCGCTACTGGGATGGGCCTTTTGCAGCTCCGGGTTTGAATGGAGAAAAATAGGCAATCAATTTTAGTGGGCTGCGCTGCTGACGGCCCTTGCCCGCCCAATGCTCACCGATCAGCAACGGCAGGCCTCACCTCGCCTGGTTTCCAGTGCCAGTACGGTTCTCAAACGCCGGATTGTTCCGGCGTCCGTCATCTTCAGCGAAGGTTGTACCAGACCCCGCGGCCACTGCCATGTTGGGTGAGCGTGCCTCGTTGGACCAGTGCCCGGAAATGCTGCTTCAGCGTGTTGCGGCTGGCCCCAGTCAGCTTGATCGTCTCACCAATGGTGACACGACCATGCTCACGGGCGAACTCTACGATCTGTAGCTGCAGTCCCGGCATGGCGGCCAGCACGATCTTTTCGCGCTCAACCTTCTTCTCCAGCCGCCGCACCTGTTCTGCCAGCGAGCGCAGGAAGAACATCAGCCACGGCTGCCAGTTCGGTGCATCCGTGCGTATCGTGCCTTGCGTCTGGCGCAGCGCCAGGTAGTACGCTTCCTTGCTTTGCTCGACCACGCTTTCCAGCGAACTGTACGGCACATAGGCGTAGCCGGCCTGCAGTAGCAGCAGCGTGGTCAGCACGCGGGAGAGGCGTCCGTTGCCGTCCTGGAAGGGATGGATTGCCAGAAACACGACCACGCAAAGGGCGATGATCAGCAACGGGTGCAGACGGGCCGTGTCGCGCTCCTGGGTCACCCAAGCCACAAGATCGGTCATCAGGCGAGGCGTGTCGAAGGGCGATGCGGTCTGGAACACGATGCCGATCTGCACGCCGGTCTCGTCGAAGGCAGCCACGCTGTTCGAGCTGGTCTTGTAGTTGCCGCGATGCCAGATGTCCTTCTCGCTGTAGCGGAGCAGGATCTGGTGCAACTGCTTGACGTCGTTCTCGGTGAACGGGATGTCCTGCCAGGACGAGAACACCCGTTCCATCAGCTCGGCATAGCCGGCTACCTCCTGCTCGTCGCGGGTGGCGAAGGACTTGATCTCCAGGTTGGACAGCAGCTGCTGCACTTGCAGGTCAGACAGTTTGCTTCCCTCGATGCGGGTGGAGGAGCCAATACTCTCGATGGTGGCCACCCGTCGCAGCGCCGACAGGCGATCAGGCGCAAGCGTGCCCAAGGCGCGCCAAGCGCCTTTGAACTCGTCGATCCTGGCAATGAGGTTCAGGATCTCCGGGGTGATCTGGAGTGCGTCCGTTTTCCACATGAACCAATACTAAACCCATTTACACCCAATTTTGGGGCCGTACCGACGCCCCCACTAAAACGCCCATTGACAGCCGAAGTGGCCCGGCGTTGACCACACTGTCTTCACCACCCCGCCGCAGAAAACTGCATTGATTCGGTCTCGCGCCGCAAGGTTACTTGGCGCTGCGAAACTGCCAGAAACCAGGTCTGCTGCTCGGCATACGG
>CAIOZF010000066.1 GCA_903862645.1 uncultured Gammaproteobacteria bacterium | reverse complement strand
GCCGACCGTCACGTTCGCTGACGGCGAATCGGTCAAGACGATCCAGATCCAACTGATCGACGACGTCTTCAAAGAGGCCGACGAGACGTTCTATCTCAGTCTGAGCAACGCCACGAACGCGAAGCTCGGCAGCTACCTCTACGGCAACGTAAAGATTCTGGCGAACGACTGATCGCATTCGCCAATCCTGTCGTGAAGTCCCTGCTTTCCACCGCGAGGGTCCCCGAAACCAGTCCAAATCGCCGTAGAGAACGTTATTGCCAGCAAGGACGAATTCAAAGTGTCACTTCCGCAATTCAACGGCCAACCGTAGGCAAATTTCCTCGCAGAAATTCATTCAACGCCCAACAACAGGGTGCCCCAGCTTTTCAAAGCTGGGTGCCACAGGCACAAGAAACCCGGAGTTGATGTCGAGCCAGAACGAACGCTGGTTTTGAGAATGATCTTCAAACGCAGGTTTCATGTGCTACGCACACGGCTCGCCTCAACGGCAAGCTGTGCTACCCGCTTATTGTAGATGTTGCATTGCATGGTAAACTATTTCATATATCTCGCCTTGTGCATGTCGTGTTAATCTAACGCCGTACTCTTTTTGTTTCTCTTGAAAATAAAGATATTCTCCGAAGAAAATATCTGCCTTCCCCAGTTTAACTCCGTTGCTAGAAAAAGATAGCTCCCAATGCTCAGAAGATGCAATTGGAGCATGGTAGTGAACTCCTTGCGTATCACCTAATAGATCCGAGTTTTTAATTGATGAAAGTATGATAGATATGTTGTGTCGGCTGTTTATTGTCAGATGAGACGGATGTCTTGAGTGTATTCCGCTCACAAAGCGTACGATGATTTCGTCAGTCGGTTGAACGTTGTTGTTAAATGCCGCCGTTGCCAAGACTGCTTCTGAAGAGGCAGGAGACGGCAACGACAATAATACAACAGCAACCACCGCCAGTAGGCCAAACAACAGAATAGCATACTTTGGAGTACTCATTGAACGAGCCTTATCTTATTAAATACGACCGATAAAATAGATTCATAGTTCCATCAGTCTGGAGTGGGCCTATTAGCCTGAGACCGCTAGGCGAGGCAGGGGTCCAAGACTTTTCTCCGCCTATCCAGCGGCTGGGGATGATTCCGATTGGAGAGTCAAAACCAGGATATGGGCGAGCATTTCCGGGATGGTAGCAAAGATCAACTGACGCAACTACTCGCGCGCCGGTGGTGTTGGCAATAGACTGACAATAAGCTTCACCTATAGTGGTAAATCCGACTGAGCATCCATGTAAGTATATTGTCGAATTGGGTCCCAGCAACCCTAGTCGCAAAAGCTCTTGAAACTGCGACAGTGTTATGTTCAAGTTTCCAATCTCCATTCCACCGGGTCCGCCGTGGTCAAGAATATGTAATCTCCGAACTGGACCATGCGCGTCAACATGGTCTGAGAGCTGACGTATCAGATCGTTCCAATCATGAGCATTATATGCATTCGTTGTAATCACATTGGCTCCACCCCTAAAATGCGCCCCGTCGGCTGTACCAGCCACGCCAGGATCGGCTCCATCGTAAAACGCAACTGTTGAATGTCTTGGGTACGGCAACCCAACAAGCCCCGTGCAGCTTGAGCGAAAATTGCCAGGGTGATACCGCAGGACCCCATTTTGGACTTCACTTGGACGTGAATCTGACGCTCCAGCACGAGTCAATACCTGTCGCAGGTATGCATCAACGCTGGCTCCCGGAAAAGAAAAGGTGGCAGGAACCGTTTACTCTTCTGTGGCCAGTATGGGGCGTCCGCGAGCGCGGATAGTGACCTCTAATCCCAGACGCTTGACGATTCGGCCGGTCCAGGCAGGATCGCCGAAGGGGGCACCGCGATTCACGCTCCGTCGTAACG
>CAIOZF010000065.1 GCA_903862645.1 uncultured Gammaproteobacteria bacterium | reverse complement strand
GGCATTTATTATGAGCATTGGGGTTGCCTCCCACCCCTGACTTTTCGAAATTCCAGCCAGCGACGACCCGCCCACCCGGGTAACCCCCTTTTGTCAGAAAGGAGCCCCGTCTCCCTAATACATACTATTACACTCGAACGATTTCCTATTCTGGGTCACCACCCGCCACTAGTTGTCCCAATAACTGCATAGACGCTCCTTGGCAATCCCAACCTCAGTTCTGTTCTTATGTAGCACATAGCAGCCAAGGTCAGCGGGCGCTTTACGCACTTTTACGTTGGCAGATGAGATTGCCGTTAACTGACTGTAGTGGCATAGCGAATTTGGCCACTACAATCCAAGATCAGTTTCAAGGCTGCGTTGTGCGACATCAGTGTGCTGCGCGTAGACACTTTGCCCATTTTGCTCTTGGCGCCAATCATTAAATTCATCCAAGACTTGGTGATTTCAATCCGGCTTCCCGCGCGCGACGTATACGGTCCGGATATTCACACTATCCTCGCTTGCCGAGGACTTTCGGAGGACAACAATGAGAACATCCGCTTTTCTTCTGCGATCACTCGCAATTGTAGCTTCAGCCGTGCTTGTGTCCTGCACTTCCAGCGCAGTCATAAATTCACCAGCAGATGGCGCCTGGGATTTCAAGATGACCAGCCCCTTCGGTGCAATCAGTGCCAATGTATCCATGCAGGCCGCGGACAGCCAGCTTTCTGGAACTTTTGATATGGGTGGTGGGCGAATCTGGCCAATCCAGAATGGCTCTATCGCAGACAATCAGCTTAGCTTCAGCCTGTCGCGAGACGGCTCGCCCATGGTCTATGAGATGAGCGGTGTCGTGGACGGTGCCAGCGTGAGCGGTCTCGCAAAAGCCATGGGAATTGAAGCCCCGTGGGAAATGACGAAAAAGCAATGACGTGCCGCGCCAGGGCGCTTCCAGCACTCACACCCCAGCTGAGGACAACTTGAGGCAGTACTGGCGCCCGAAGAAGACCGTGCGAAAAATGACCCAGTAGTTGCAGCTAATTTTGCCCCACGCGGATTAACGCAAGACGGTATGGCCAATGGCTGGCGGCGGGTCGAGTATTCGATGCAAAAGACACCGGAAGTGTGTCAATTGAACGAGCCAATCAACAAACAACTGCCAGTGTCCCGCGGAATATAGTAACCACGCTGTCAGGATGGACGGGAAACAACACTGAATGCCCACCAGCCTTCGTCTCTTGGCTCTTCAGTAACCGGCTCCGTACTGAGTAAGCCCAGTTTGTAGAAACGGGATCGCCAGACATTGTCCATTTCAGCAGGATCTTCAATGCGATTGACAGTGACCGGATAAACGCGGCCGGCTACTCGAATGTAGCCTTTTTCATTCGGTCCAACCTGATACCCCCAATACTTGTTGTCACAGGACATGCATCCTACGAAAAGTACTCCTTCCGGGGTCGCCCAGCAGTTCAGCGTCAATGAATGAGGACGAATTCCAGCAGCAATTTGTAGCTCGCAGTTTTCCACTTCGTTTACATGGCTCCAATCGCTTACTGGCTCATTGATGCGTTCGCCGAACAGAATTCCTCCCGGCGTACGCTCGCAAGGGCAGATCATGGAGTAGGTATAGAAGGCAACGGCGGCAGCGATGGTGATCCCGAAGAAGGCAATTCCGGAATACAGGTAGATCTTGTTGTTACTGGACTTCCTTGCAGTTTCCATGATTTTATTTCCCTGATGGGCTTGATTACATTGATATCAATCGCAGGCTTTTGGCATTCGTGCGGACTACTCGAAGGCGTTTGATCATAGGGTGCGCCTGAGAAATAAGTCAATAGAGTGTTAAGTTGCATCCAGAACTGACCCCCAGCAAATGCAATCAATTTTGGCACCTCAAATTAGAGTGGTCAGGCGGTAATCCCTCTGCTATATGTCGTGGTGTTTCTTTACCTACAGCACTTCCATCAGGAAGTAATCGTCCAGCACCAAGCTGCGAATAGTGCGGTCCAGTGCGTCTGCCAGTGCAGCGTTTGCCCCTTCGGCTACCGGTGCAGAGCCTCTTCCGAACAGAACGGTCTCCCAGACTGTGCGACCAGCGTTGCGCAACTGCACACTGGTGCGAATAGTGATCTGCACGGTGTCGCCTGACACAGCGGTTTCGCTGGATACGATGGAGCCCTCCAGAATCAGATTCTCAGCGGAATCCACAAGGCCGGCATTGCCTTTGAGAAACCCTTGTACCAGAGCGTCCCTGACAATGTCTGCAAGCGCCTTGTCAGCAACTATATCGCCGGCAATCAGCATGGGATTGTCCACAGCTCTTCCATCAGTAAATTCTCCGACACGCAGTGGCCCGCGCGCCATGCTGCTGAAATCAACCTGATGGTCGCCTTCAAACACATAGTTGACGCTGATGGCGTCGTCGCCGAAGGCTGGGGAGATGATCAGGGACAATACTGCGGCTGCAAATAGCTTGTTCTTCATTGCTGACTCCATATCAGTTCTGCTTCAAATTGGCGGTTCAGGGGATTGGGATTACCCTACCGGACACAATTTTGCACCCTTGTGACGAACAAGACCACCCTCAGGTGGCCTTGTTGGCTGGCGAAACAACAATCTTCAGTCGTTGCGCTCACCCTCCGGCCATGGGGCACCGGCTCTGATCTGGGTTGCAGGCCGCAAGCCACGGAAGACAAATTTCTGCACACGCTTGCCTTCATAGGTTTCCGTGGTGAAGAAGTTTCCCTTTGAATCAGTGGCTATGCTGTGTGTGCCATAGAAAAGTCCTGGCTGTCTGCCACCTTCCCCCAGCACGGCGAGAACCTCAAGAGATTCTCGTTCCAGAATGTGCACCTTCATGTTTGAGCCGTCAACGACATAGATGAATTGCTGTTCTGGATCCTTGGAAAAGGCAATATCCCACGTAGAGCCGGAGGCCAAAGTCATGGGGGCAACCTGCGCTTCCTTGACAAAGGTGCCATCAGGACGGAATACCTGAATACGATCAGCGCCGCGGTCACAAACATAGATCAGGCCGTCATTGGAAGGCTGGGCACAGTGAACGGGACCGACAAACTGCTGGGGCAAGGGCTCGTTCGGTGTGTAAGTGACACGATCATCAGAAGGCCTGTTGCCATAGGCACCCCAGTAGCGCTTGAAAGCGCCGGTGGCGACATCGAGTACCGCTACTCGCTTGTTTCCATAACCGTCTGCTATATAAGCTTCGCTGGCGATCGGGTCGATGGCAATCTCTGCGACCTTGTTGAAGTGCGTAGTACTGTTGCTGTCTACGTCCATACCGGGAACGCCGATCTCGCGTACAAATTGTCCGTCACGTGTGAACACAAGCACATGGGAGTCTGCACCGCCGTTACCGCCGATCCAGATGTTGCCGCTGGGGTCGATCTCGAGCCCGTGGTTGGATTCCGGCCAGGTAAATCCTTCGCCCGGTCCACCCCAGGCATTGACCAGATTGCCGGCAGGGTCAAACTCAAGCAGCGGAGGTGCCGCAGTACAGCAGTCAGCGCGGCCGGAATCGAGTGCAATTTCCTGAGTCGCAAAGTTGCTGTCCTGGTCACGGTGAACGATATAGATGTGGTCTCTTTCATCTACAGCTATGCCGATAACGGCACCAAGAATCCACTTGTTGGGCAATGGCTGTGGCCAGAAAGGGTCAACTTCGAAGTGCGGTGCCATACGCTCGTTATTAGCGGCAATGGCTGGATTTTCCAAATTTTTCTGGAACACTCCGGCAAACACCATGGCAGTGCCTGCGCCGAGCAAAGCAATCGTTTTTTTGTTCATTCTCATGAGCGGGTCCTTTTTTAAAATTGTTTTTGTTCTAAAGACTGCCCGAGATGTTTAATCCGCGAGTCCTGATTTCTTCGCCTCAAACTTTTCGTGAGCATCAACATAACTGTCGAGCAGCCTGCGTATCATTCGCTGATACTGCGTGCGGTGTATCGATGCCTCACCCTTAAAGAATTCCAAGCTCTTCTTGCTGAGTGCCAAAGTCACTTTTACGCCTTCCTCTCGAAATGCCAGCTCCTCTGGTGAGGGCAGGAAATTAGGAACGATCCGGACCTTGCCAATCGGCTCATTTGTGTAATTGATTTTCTATTTCATAAACATCCTCGCCCTCTCGTCAGTAACCAGCGCTGAAAATACAGATTATTTGGTAGCGATAAGTGAATCCGACCGCTAGAGCACCGTCATTGACCACCCCTCTGGACGGCCCAGCGAAGGAGTCCCAAACGTTATTTACAGATCTGAGTTCAGTGCACGGCAGCGACCACCGCTGCCGTGCTTCACGGCCTTACACCCCGGGTGTCCAGTCCAGCGACAGATAGAACTGACGTCCCAAGGGAGTGGAGAGGCGCGTTTCTGCCCCGCCGATGATCGCCAGGCGCTGGGGACGCTTGTCGAACAGATTGTTGACGCCCACGCTGACAGTGAACTCGCTGTCGAAGTACTGATCGAACACATGGGCATAGCGCGCATCAAAGATGTACTCGCCGCGCACCGTGGACGGGGGATTCAGCGTGTTGTCGCCTTTCCATTCCGGGTAGAAGTCCACCACGTGCGAGTCAAATACGAGGCTGCTCCAGTAATTGCCGGAGATTGACGCGCTCTGATTCCCACGGAACCAGGACAAACGGCCATTGAGCTTGAGCTGTGGCAATGGCGGCACGATCCCTGTTCTGCCATTCTGATTGCCCAGCGCCTCTGTTCGAACTTTGTCCAGCCCCATGTAGTCGTAAGTAAGGTAGTAGGTGCCTTGCACGGTAGTGGTGAACGTGCCCCAGTTGCTGGCATCCATGACGTACTGAGCTTTCGCGTCAACAAGGTCCACCCACATCGAGCTAATGTTCGCAGATCGCGCAAACAGGCGTGACACCGATCCGCTGGGGTAACGCAGAATCGCAACCCCCGGCTTGGTGGCTTCTACTGCCAGCCAGGCGTCGGCGGCTGCGCGGGTCGCAGAACCAGGCGTGGTTTTGTAGTCAGATCTTTTGATGCCGGAGTCAGCCAGGAATCTTGAGAACTGGAATCCCACCGTATCCTGCGGGCTGAGGGTTCGAATGCGATCCTCATACACGATCCGTTGATAATCCAGTGACAGGTTCAGCCCTTCCAGCATGTTGCCGGTTGGCTCCCAGGTGAAACCGATGTTCTGGATGGTCGAGGACTAGGGACGCAGTCCTGGGTTGCCTGACGAGCACCCAGTGCCGCCGATCAGCGGCGTGCCGGTGAACTCGTCTCTGCCACTGTACATGTCCGAACAACGGTCATCCGCAACAAACGGGCGCCCCTGGAAAGGTGAAGGTGCAAGGAAACTCTCGCCCCAGGACGCACGAACCGCAAGGGTCGGCAATGCCTCCCAGCGTACGGCTACTTTTGGCGTGGTGGATTCCAGACCAAAGTCCTTGAATTGCTCATGGCGCACGGCCAGCTACGCCGTCAGCGTTTCCAGTACTGGAATTTCCAGCTCCATGAACACTGCCCTGGTCTCTGATCCATAATCGGCATCCTTCTGCCGCGCTCCCAGAATCTGGCTGTTGGCGTAATTCTCCCCAAGAATCGTCCAGGGGTTGGCGAAATCGCTGTTCAGCAGATCACGCCATTGAAAACCAACAGCCAACTGCACAGGGCCGGCTGGCACATCAAAGAGCTCGCCGGTAGCGAGCGTCTCAAATATGTCCAGATAGTTGCGGCTGGATACTCGATTTTGGTCCGCCAGCATGAGCCAGTCGATCATTTCCTGTGAGTTGCTGGTCACACCCTTGACGTAATACTTGGACAGGGGAGACTGGGAACCAAAGGGGTTGAACCACTCCTTGCCACTGGGACCACCCTGTCCGGACATCGCAAGTTGCAGCCGGGATGAGCTCAACACATGGGAGTCGCCCATCGCCTTGGTTTCCTGCCGCGAGTAATAGGTATAGCCAGTCCAGGAGCCAGCGATGTCATACTCCGCAAGCAGCTTGGTTCTGTTGAAGGCATCATCCGAGTGGATCGGCTTGGAGCTATCGCTGTTGTACCAAGAGGGGAGAGTACCCCCGCTATTCCCAAACGGGCGCCAGCTCCACGGCGTCACGTCAAACCCAAAGTAATTGGCGGGGTGATTGGCAGGAATCTTCATGACGTCGCGATCATTACCGCCATTGGGCGAGGTGCCCGTGGACGCGTTGTGATTCAACCGATAGTGGTTGTTCATCGTCAGATTGAGTCGCAGCCAGTCTGTGGCCTCGAAGCTTACTGAGTTGTATAGGTTGTAATTGACCTCATGCCGGGAGTAGGCGTGCTGAATACTGTAATCGTAAGTGCAATTGCCCAGGTATTTGGTTCCGGAAGGATTGCTGTTGTACCCGAGGCCACGAGGCAGGAAACCTGTATTGAACTGACCGCAGTCACGGTCGATTAAGACCGGCGATGATGGCAGGTGTTTTCCACCATGGGGTTTCAACACCTGCACACCGGGCAGGGCGCCCGTCAGTTGTTTGAACGATCCGACCGGGCCCGAGTTGGACGCATTGTCCGAATGTTCCCACTCGCGTGTGCGCTCATACATCATCAGCGGCGTTTGCTTCTGAGCCTCGAAGGCACCCACATACTCCACGCCATTGTTGAAGGACTTGCCCCACATGAACGAGCCCGTCATGTTTTCCATGGCGCCATCTTCGGTGCGCTGATAGAAGGTACGCGCCTTGAAGCCCTCGAACTGCTTGATCGGAATGATGTTGACAACGCCGGCCACCGCGTCAGAGCCATACAAAGCTGAGCCGCCATCCAAAACCATCTCCATACGGGCAACGGCAATTTCCGGGAGGCTGGCAGACATCAAGGTGTTGAGTGAGCGCGTTCCATCGATCAAAGTTAGGGTGGAGTTCTCGCCCAGGCCCCTGAGATTGAAGCTGCTGTTACCGGTCTGGCCGCCGTCAGCGCTACCCAGAACGATATTCACCACATTTGTGTTCTGGGTATAACTGAGGTCGCGGATGTATTGACCCATATTGGGCGCACCGGACTCAAACAGGTCTTCCGCAGTCACGGTGTCTACGGGGGAGTTTTGAGCAAAGGCACTGTTACGGATATAGGAACCGGTGACAACAACCTCTTCCACCTCGGGATCTGCAGCGGGCTGCTGAGCCTGAGCGAGCATGGGAAGTGCGAAAGAAGCAACGAAACAGGAATGGATCAGATGACGCAGCTGCCCGCGCCGGGTGAAGTTCAGCATTTATATCTCCAGTTTTGGCCCCCACTGCAAAGTCCATGGGGGCCTTTATTATTTTGATATTAATAGGTTGGTGCTAAATAGGGCACTACATTATTATCACAGGAGAACTACATGCAGGACGCAAATCCGAGACTTCGATATACTACAAATTCGCCGTATTATGATTGATATGAACAGAAATCCAAAATAGAAGCAATGGTTATTAATCCGCGAGTTAAACGATCAGGTGGCAAAATTAACAAAGAGGCCAACCGCCTGTACGCTCGCTTCCCTTTTCTCAGGCAAGAGATTTGCACTTCGGAGTTGAACCCGCGTGTGCTCCAAAGTCTGTCTATAGATTCTATTTTGAGGATGATTGGTAGCCTTTGGATTTTACCAATTTTCAGCACCACTTTCGCACATAAACCAGCATACTAAATTGTAATTTAAGAATATGAAGTGCGGATTTTAAAAATGGCATGAAATTTCCCGATCCACCTATGAATCGGAATTCTTAAAGTACGCACATAATCCTCCGAATTAGAGCAGGAAAATTCCTGCCACGGCTGGAAGTATATCTTCCGTCAATATTTTGGCGATCTTAAAATTCCAGAAATTTATATTAAGTATTCTAAAAATTTCACAAAGTAATGAGATCTCAGGATGAGTCTATAAATAAAACGTGAGATTCCAAGCCCGTGGTAGATTTGCGCAAAAAGCATATTGTTGCGCCAGCATAATTGCCATCGCCTCCCGCATACTTTTAATGCTATAAATCACTTCCCATTTTGAGTCGTACCTCGCTGCGCGCGTTGAGCTCCTCTGAACATGAAGTTGAACAAAATCTGCAAATTGCTCCTGCTCTCGGCAATCCTCCTGCCATGCACCCTCATTCACGCTCAAGAAGCTGCACTGCTGCAACGCGCTGAAAATGGCGACCCAGTCGCCCAGACCGAGCTCGGCTTTCTCTATGCGACCGGCGAAGACTTGACGCAAGACTTCACCGAGTCGCTGCGCTGGTTCTTGCTTGCTGCCAATCAAGGCAATGCCGACGCGCAGTACAACTACGGCAACATGCTCGCCAATGGTTTCGGTGTCGCGCAGAATCTGGAAGAGGCGATGCATTGGTATCGCCTTGCCGCAGATCAGCAGCATGCGCGGGCGCAATACAACCTCGGTTTCATGTATGACAACGCGCAAGGTGTAGCGCTGGACTATCCCGAGGCAGCGAAGTGGTATCGCGCAGCGGCGGAGCAAGGGCATGCGGCGGCGCAGAACAGCCTCGGCGTGGCGTATAAGTACGGCTTAGGTGTCCGCCAGGACTATGCCGAAGCGCTGCGCTGGCTGGCACTCTCGGCCGCGCAGGCCTATTCCAGCGCCGAGTTCAACCTTGGAGCCATGTACAGCAATGGTGCAGGGGTGGAACAGAATTTTGCCGAGGCGGCGCAGTGGTATGGGCAAGCTGCGGCGCACGGCAATGCAGGCGCGCAGTTCAGTCTCGCGGAACTGCACAGCGAAGGGCTGTCTGGTGAAAAAAACTACGAAGAGGCCGTTCGCTGGTACCAGGAGGCGGCAAAGCAGGGGCACGCTGAAGCCCAGTACCGTCTGGGTGAAATGTACGAGGTGGGCTTTGGCGTGGCACAGAATCATGAGATGGCATTCATGTGGACGCACATCGCCGTGACAATGGCCACTGACACCATGCGCGGAAGGATCGTGCGTAACCGGGATACCATTGCAAGGAAGCTGACTGCGGAGCAACTGCAGCATGCTCAGGACATGGCCAGGCTCTGTCTGGAGTCTGACTACGCCACATGTCAGTGAACCCGGGTCAGCTCCTTTCCCACACCAGCGCCCGGTACTGCGTCCACCCCCTTTTCACACACACCTGCAGTGCCGTACCCCCGGAAAGATTCTGCCAGTAGGCCCAGCGCAGTGGCAGTCGTGTGAGTGTCGTTACCAGCCATAACCACAGCGGATTGAATGAGCGCAGATAGGGCGACAGATCCTGCGTCTCGATCAACTGAAATCCCGCTTCCGCTGCCAACTTTTCGACAGTACTGACCGGCAGCAGATTGTTCAAATGCCAGCCACGCACGAAACGGCCGACCCAGCGCAAGGCTTGGGGGGAATGCGAGGGATTGAGAAAATCATCGCAGATAATCAGGCGTCCACCCGGTTGAATCTGGCGCGCGGCCATGGCAAAGAAGGCACTGGCATCTGCTGTATGCACGAAGGATTCGATGGCACAGGCTGCTTGAACAGAAGTTATCGTCGGCAGCTCGGAAAAATCCCCCAGAATGAAATCGACCTGCCCCGTCAGTCCCAGCGCTTCAGTTCTCTGTCTGGCAATTTCCACCTGTGCCGCACTCAGTGTTACGCCTGTGACCCGAATACCGAGAGTCTGAGCCAAACAGGTCGACGTCCCACCCACTCCACAGCCAAGGTCCAGCAGATGCACTTCGGATGGTGCTCCCGTCAGTAATGGTTGCAAAGCCTGGGCGACCCATGCATTCAGATAAAGAAAGGCCTGTTCCCTATTGGTGACTCCCGGCGCCCAGATCGCGCGGTGGATGGCGGCTGCCGAGCCACTGCCACCCAATTGCAGGAAATGCGTAGTGTTGGAGTTGTAGTAATGCGCAATCTGCGCAGTGGACGCGTTGGGCGTCTTAGTGTTATTCGCTTCAGGCAACATGACTGGCTTCTATCTCATGCGTGGCAGTGTCTAGGCCATGTTATAGGGAATTGCTTGCATCGCCTAATTGCCGAAGACATAACTTTTGCTTTAAGCAGTGCGGCGGCCGCCGAGATTCAAGCCGAAATGGAGTGGGCGCAACATCAGAATGTAATTCCGGCTTGAGTGCAGCCCCATGGCTTCTGCTTTGCGGCCATCAAGGCTATCATCCCCGGGCCATTCGAACCCCAATCACTTTCGAATTTACTGGAGTCACACAATGAATCTGATCAATAAAGCCCTGGGCGCCTTAGTACTGGGCCTGTCGCTGGCGTCGAGCCTGGTTTCTTCCGCCGAAATGGAAGACACCATCACCGTCAGCAGCCCCGCCTTCGAAAATCACGGCACCGTGCCATTGAAGCATTCCGCCTACGGTGAGAATGTCTCTCCACAACTAAGCTGGAGCAATCTGCCTGCCGGCACTGTGCAACTGGCTCTTGTGATGGATGATCCCATCGCCCCGACACCAGAGCCTTTCGTGCACTGGGTGGCCTACAACATCCCCGCGGCGGCCTCAGGCTTGCCAGAAGCGCTGATGAAGGAAGCGGAAGTCACGGGTATTGCCGAGCTGGCTGGCATGATCAACGGCCTCAACGGGATACGTCAGGCCGGATACTTTGGTCCGCGCCCACCCGTCGATGGCAAGCTGCACGCCTATCACTTCCGCGTCTATGCGCTGGATGCTGCGTTGAATCTCGCGGCTGGCCTCAACAAGGCCGACCTGCTGACGGCAATTGAAGGCCACGTCCTCGGCACCGGCATGCTGATGGGTCACTACGAACAAAAGGAATAATCACCGCACTGCACTGCACTGCACTGCACTACACTTCAGTCCAGCACGGCCTCGTACACCATACGTTGGGCCGTGTTGTTGTCAAAGGGCGCTCCGCGTGGCCCGTTCATCTTCTGCTCCATGTAGAGCACGAAGAAGTCATTCTCCCTATCGACCAGAAACAAAGTTCCCCCGATGCCACGCCACCCGAAGTTGTGCGGGCCATCAGGGTTGTCCGCGGTAATTGGCTGCAGATGAAAGCCCATGCTCCAGTTGCCTCGGTTGCCGAAGAAAAAGTGCTCCCTGGAAACGCTCTCGTCGATGCGCTTCTCTGTCATCAGGTCGAGTGTAGCCTCCTCAATGATCCGCTCTCCACGATACTCGCCACCGTTGAGCAGCATATTGGCGAAGCGCAGGTAGTCCTCTGTCGTCGAGTTGAGGCCGCCACCGCCGGATAGAAAGGGCCTGACGACGGTGTTGTCAGCCATCGCCCCGTGGATCGGTTCGGCGATGCGTGCAGCCTTGTCGGCGGGCACATAGAAAGATGTCTCGTCCATGCCCAGAGGATCGAAGATGCGCTCCTTGAGCAGCACGTCGAGTGTCTGACCGGCGGCAACTTCCAGCACGGCGCCCAGCACATCTGTCGAGTGTCCGTAGTGCCATTTGGTCCCCGGTTCGAAGAACAGCGGCAGCTTGCCGATGCGCTGGGCAACTTGCAGCGCGGTGAGACTGCCGTTGGAGGGGATCTGCTCGGTGTATTGCTTGCCCAGTGCGGTGCCCGGCGAGAAGATCGCCTGAATCAGCCCGGACTTGTGCGTCAACAGGTGTTCCACTGTCATGGTGTTGCGCGCCGCGATGACGGCCCCTGTGGCGCTGTCGATGACCTGCATGTCGGCAAATTCGGGGATGTACTTGCTGACCGGGTCCTCGACGCGTAACAGCCCGTCTTCTACCAGTGTCATGGCGGCCACACTGATGATTGGTTTGGTCATGGAGTAGATGCGGAAGAGGGTCTGGGCATCTATCGGCGTTGCATCGTCAGGCCCCTGGCTTCCCGCAGTCTCGAGCAGGCCCACGCCGTCGTTGTTGCCTACCAGCAGCAAGGCTCCGGGGATGTGGCCACCATCGACGGCGGCCTGCATCTGCGTCTTGATCTCGGCAATTTCCGTCTGGTCGATATTGAAGGCGGCAGGGTCGATCATCTTGATCGAGGAGGTGGTCGCATCAGCGCCATAACTCAGGGCGCTCCACAACAGTATGGCGGCGGTCAGGGGTTTGACAATCAGTCCGGCATTCGTGTGTCGCATTGGCGGGCCTCTATTCTTGATTTTTTGAGTGCAGTGTCAGGGAAGCGCATGAAAACTGAGGATGATCATAATGCAGACTGAAGAGCGGGTGCAAACCGCAACAAACTTCCGTAGCATCAGCTCGTCCTCTGCATCTGTCACACATTTTGTCTGTCGGGAGAGCTCCGTGAAAAAGCCCATGAACAAGTCTGTCAAAACGACCGCAACAATGCTGTTGCGCCATTCTCTATGCGCCGCAATGACTTTGGCGGCGGCGTCCAGCTGGGCTGCTGACGCCGAGCGCACTGCCATCGACGCAGAGACACTGCGGCACTTTCAGGCCATGGTGCAAACCGATACGGCGGATCCGCCCGGTCGCGAGATCGATCTCGTCAATTATCTGCTGAGTACTCTGCAGGCTGAGGGCATCGAGGTAGAGACTTTCACCCTGGTCGAGAATCGTCCCAATCTGGTCGCAAGGCTGCGCGGCAATGGCAGCAAACGGCCTCTGCTGTTGATGGCCCATACCGATGTCGTCAACGTGGATGCCAGCAAATGGGTATTTCCGCCCTTTAGTGCGACCCTCGATGGCGGTTGGATCTACGGCCGTGGCACGCTCGATGACAAGGACAATCTGGTGGCAGCGCTGATGACGATGGTACTGCTCAAGCGTCAGGGG
>CAIOZF010000064.1 GCA_903862645.1 uncultured Gammaproteobacteria bacterium | reverse complement strand
TGGTACTTTTTAATATCTAATATTTAATTAATATAATATTCAATAGTTTGCAGCACATATTCAAGGCACCCCGCCTCCACCAATACTGGAGCCCCAACTGTTATCAGTTGGGGCTTTTTTTTGCCTGTTTGCGCCGGTTCCGGGTCATTGCCTCGCGAGCGCTTTCAACCCCATATCCAGCATTCATGCGGGTTTGCGGGGTGCGGGTTGTGAACGGCAACTGCTGTACCGGCGGCGACTGAGAACCAAGAAGGCGTAAAAAACCGCCCGGAGGCGGCGCCCAGGTAAGACCCCAGTCCGCATCCGTGCCGACGCTCCGCCAGTCCATAGCGAGCGCTGCCGGCTATGACCTGAAAAGTATTGAAATCAAACACACGAGCCATCAACTGACCGCAACTATTGTGAACGGCAAGCAAAATGGTGCAGCGTCAGGCGACCGTGAAAAAGAGGCTATTTGACATGTGCCAACCATTCAGGTTGATCGGGATTGCCTTCCAGGTACAGACGTGAGAAAAAGTCTAGTAGCCGCCCACGATCATGAGCCCGCACCCAAGAGCCAAGCTCCCGATGGATGATTCCACCCCAATCCCCGCCTTGCATAAGGCCGGCCGAGTCACCCGCCCCCTATTGGCGAAGGACCAGACGGGCTGGCTGCGATGGCTGCCGGGCTTGCATATGCTGCGGCACTACGAATTAGCCTGGCTTGCGCGCGACCTTATGGCCGGCCTGGCATTGACTGCCGTGCTGGTTCCGGTCGGTATCGCCTACGCCGTTGCATCCGGCGTGCCCGGCATTTTGGGCCTGTATGCCACCATGACAGGAATGCTGGCGTATGCGATGTTTGGCCCGAGCCGCATCATGGTGCTGGGGCCGGACTCGTCGTTGGCAGCATTGATCCTGGCCGTGGTTTTGCCACTGTCAGCTGGCGACCCGCAACGCGCCATCGCGCTGGCTGGCATGATGGCCTTGGTGTCGGGCGCGCTGTGTGTCGCCGCTGGCGTCGCGCGGCTCGGATTCGTCACCGAGCTGCTGTCCAAACCGATCCGCTATGGCTACATGAACGGCATTGCATTGACAGTGATCGCCAGCCAGTTACCAGGTTTTTTCGGTTTCAATATTGGTGCCAATGGACTGCTGGCCGAGTCTTGGCAATTTGGATTGGCGGTGGTGGCCGGAAAGACGAACCTGTTGGCGTTAGCCATTGGAACGGGCACGCTGGTGACGATCCTCCTGCTCAAGCGCTACCCCCGAGTGCCTGTGGTATTTATCGCCGTTGCAGCTGCGACTCTGGTTGTCACAATGCAGGACCTGGCTTTGACTACCGGAACTCAAGCGGGTGTGGCAGTGCTCGGCGTGCTTCCGAAAGGTTTACCTGGTTTCTCCTGGCCGTCAATTGGCCCCAACGACATCACGCCGGTGCTGCTTGGGGGATTGGCAGTGGCGCTGATCTCGTTTGCTGACACCAGCGTGTTATCGCGCACCTACGCCGGGCGGACAGCTTCCTTCGTGGACCCGAACCAGGAGATGGTGGGCCTGGGTGCGGCCAATGTCGTCGCGGGGCTATTTCAGGGTTTTCCAATCAGCGCCAGCGCTTCACGTACCCCGGTGGCTGAGGCCGCTGGCGCCAGGACACAAGTCACCGGTGTGGTGGGCGCGCTGGCTGTCGGCGCCATGCTGCTAAGTGCACCCGGCTTGCTGCGCAACTTGCCAGTTGCGGCTCTGGCGGCGGTGGTTATCGCCTCAGCCATCGGACTGATCGAAGTCGCCGAGTTGCGTCGCATCTGGCGCATCCAGCGCTGGGAATTCTGGCTGTCGATAGGCTGCCTGCTCGGGGTGGCCTTGTTTGGGGCGATCCCCGGAATTGGTTTGGCAATCTTGGCTGCCGTCATTGAATTCCTGTGGGACGGCTGGAGGCCGCATTCAGCCGTGCTCGGCCGGATCGACGGCGTCAAGGGCTATCACGATATTGCACGTCATCCCGAAGCACGTGTGGTGCCGGGCCTGGTGTTGTTCCGATGGGACGCACCCCTGTTCTTTGCCAACGCCGAACTGTTCCGGGACCGCGTGCTGGACGCCGTGGCTGAATCGCCGACGCCAGTGCGCTGGATGGTGATCGGCTCCGAGCCGATCACCAGTGTGGACGTCACTTCCGCCGACGCGCTGGATGAACTCGACAAGACTTTACGCGAGGCCGGCATCGATCTGTGCTTTGCTGAAATGAAGGGCCCCGTCAAAGACAAGCTCAAGCGCTTCGGCCTCTTTTCCAAGCTTGGCGACCATCGTTTCTTTGCGACTGTCGGCGAGGCAGTGAGTCGCTATCTTGCATCTCAGTCTGTGGCTTGGGTGGACTGGGAGGACAGTGTCGGTGGCGGAGCAAATGACACCGAGCAAAAAGCTCAAGCGGCGGGGTTAATCGGTCCATCGAAACAATCGCAATGAAAATTGGCCGCCCAGCACTGCACTGGAAACTGGCTATCGACACCGAGAGGTGGCTAGCACCTCGATGACCGCAATGCTGCTCACAGCGTAAGTTCAGGGTGTATTTGCGGCAGGCCGGAATCGCCGCATCGCCAAAAGCTACGCTGGACATTGGCTATTGACCCGTTGCTGAAATCAACTGATATGCGCTGACCAGGACCGGCTTTGTCACAAAAGCTTGCTGGAGCACGCGAAAAAACAGTAAACCTCTTGATTTGGATGTGTCGCCGGTCATCACGGGAAGTGCATTTTGGACTCCTCGGCGAATGCCGGAAATACAGGCGCATTTTCCGGCGCAAATTTAACTTGACCACTACGCTGGCAAAGATGCTCCAATTAGACATCACCACCTGAACAGGAAGCCGCCAGATGCCCAGTTTCAAATCCCCCATCGTGTCCGTCTGCGCCTCTGTGCTGGCGGCTATTGCGCTGGCCCAGCCGCTGGCCGCTCAACCCTCTCCCGCTGAGAACGAACCCGGCAACCCACTGCTCTACGCTCTGGCCTGGAAACAAACATCCGCCGAATACCGCGCCCTGTATCACCAGGGTTTCAATATTGCGCGTCTGCATGTGCAGCAGGCGCTGGCGCAGCGCCAGCCCGGCGATAAGCCACTGGCAGTGATCACGGATGTGGATGACACCGTGCTGCATGCCCTCAGTTACTGGGGATATCTGGTCAATAGCGGTCGTGACTTTTTCGAAGACCCGCTCTGGGATCAGTGGATTGCCGAGAATCTCGTGACGGCAGCCCCTGGTGCAATCGAGTTTTTGAATTACTGTGCAGAAAACGGCGTCAGTGTTTTTTATGTCACCAGCCGCGATCAGGGCGAGCCCACTCTGCAGATTGCGTTGTCGAACCTGCGCACCGTTGGCGCGCCGGGCGTTGATGAGCAACATGTGACGGCGCTGCGAGAGTCATCGAACAAGGAGATCCGCCAGGACGAGATCATGCAGTCACATCAGGTCGTGGTGATGCTGGGAGACAATCTCAATGACTTCCGGCGCAAGTTTTATATCCGTGATGACGTCGATGGGCGCATCGCCGCCATGGAAGAAGACCGCGACAAGTTCGGCATGCAGTACGTGCTGTTTCCCAATCCAACCGACGGCCATTGGCTGGCTGCAATCTTTGGCGAATCTGAACCACCCGCCAGCGCTGCAAACCGGCAACTGCTGAAGCAGGCAGCCAGTCGCTCCGCCTGGGAAGGACCGTAAGTGCTTTATGCAGGAGCCTCATCCGAAAATCGGATCGCAATGTCGCGAAACCGTTCATTGATCGCGACAAAGGCATCGACGATGTCCGGGTCGATTGGAAACCAACCGGTTCAATAACAACTGGAACAGTCTCATGAACCATTCCGACAACCTCACTCCGCGCTGGAACTCCCGCAGAATTCTCGTCATCCTGGCTGCTTAGATAGGGTTCGGGGCTCTTGCTGGCGTGAGCTATTGGGTAACGGATAATCCCCGTGGAAGGCTGCGCCTGAATCGCATGGTTTACCCCGTTACCATCACCCGGGTCACCGATCCAGCGGAGCTGGACAAGGCATGGCAAGCCCGTGTAGCCAAACTGCAGACAGTTGGCGGGACTGACAATCCAGCCCCACCGGTAAATGCAGAGCGGGAAGTAGGGTGGTGGACATTCCGGATACCTAGCGCTGGCTAATCCGGATTGTGCTGTTGTGCAACTGTTAAACCGGTGTCGAGACGCCGGGTGGCGGCTTCACCTGGGGGTCCAGAAAAACACTTCCCAGGTATGCAAAGGTTCATTGGTACCCGGGATGATTTCGCCGTCGAAGTCGTAGCGCATCGGCATGTTGTATTTGCCACCGTATTGTTCCAGATAGGCAATCCTGGCGTCGCCCACGATTTCTTCCGCGCGCATCGCATAACTGCTGTCTCCAATGCGCAACCAGCCATCCGGACTCGACCTTACCCGGTTGCCCCAATAGCCATTATCCGGGCGGGTGGCAGTGATGACTCCGTTTGGTGTTCCCACGTACCAGACATGGATCACGAACGGAGGAAACCCTGCCAGTTTTAGCCGCGCTGTCGTTTCGCCATTGATCCCACTCCAGTCTGTCGGCGCAGCCGTCAGCTCACCGCCCAGCCTGACCCCCGGGAAGCGAACATAGGGTGCAGTGAAGACGTAGGTCATGCCGACAACACACAGAACCGCCAGGGCGATACCGATGATGCTTGTTTTTTTTGTCATGGCTGGTTTTCCTTGGGTGCAGGGGCGATAGCCCCTGGTGGGTTTTTGTTGTTCAGAAAATATTCTGGTTCGGTATCGTTCACCATCCCATTCGTCCCATTCGCCAGCGAGCGCAATGGTGCAATGGCGCGGTCGGCAATGGAAACCCCGGTACTGATCAGCAATACGACTGACAGCCACCAGAGCAGTTCCACCAGGGCCTGGTCGAATGCCGAGACAAACTCCAGACGCGAGATGGCAAGCAGCACGATGGGCACGAAGTAGAGCACCCCGTTCCAGCGCCCCAGGAAACTCATGCGCAACTGTTTCTGCCGGTACAGCCAGTAGGAATCAACAACGTACTGGGAGAATGCGATCACGATCAGAACCGGCAGCCAGACGGTAACCAGACCTGCGGCAGCGGCACCGAACAACGCACTGGTGACAAACAGAAAATCCACGCTGTGATCGAACAGCATGCCACCGGAAGACGCTGTGCCAAACCGACGCGCCAGCCTGCCATCAAAATAGTCTGACGCCACCGCCAGCGCCACCAGAGTCAGCAGTAACTGCGGCGGAAGCAGCCCGGGGCTGGCGCAGGCCCACGCAACGGGAATCGCCAGCAGCAGGCGCAGTGCGGTAAGGGCGTTGGCTATCAAGTCCCAAACAACTCCCGCTGCGCGCGGCGCCAGAACAACAGCCCGATGGCGGCATTGAAAAGAATAAAGAAATTGTGCTGGACGAAACCGAAAGCGGCCATCTGGCCTTCATTCTCAGGAAACAAGACCACCCACAAGGTAATCGCGGCGGCACGCATGGGAGTCGGCACCGTCGCAGCAAAGAAGATGACTGGCAGCACGCCGATCAAGGACAGGAAACTCGCTTCCACTCCAAACAGCCCCAGCGCCAGAGTGTAAACGACCATGGCAGCGATGATGGCAGGCGAGCGCAGCAGAAAAAACGCCCCGTAATGCCAGGGCCGGGCAATCCTGAAAGCGTGCAGGATGCGTTTGTCGCGCAGTGTACTGCCGGGCAGAATGCGGCCCTGGAAGTACAGCATCCACAACGCCAGAAATACTCCGGCGGCCATTGCGATGTAGGGAATCAGGCCGAACACCTCAGGCAGGACGTCGGTCGTGAAGGTATAGCCGATGGTTGCCCACACCAGCAGGTAGAAGATTTCGCAGAACATGATGAAGAGCATGACCGAGCCGGTCTCCCAGCCAGGCACCTTGTCGCGCCGGTTCAAATAGTAGGCCATGGCGCCTTTGCCAATCTGCTCGTTGAACACCGAGATAATGTAGGCGCTGCCGCGAATCGGCATGATGTCGCGGTATTTCACGCTGGCGATGAACCAGTTCAAGGCTCGGGTGATGACCAGCGTGTCGATCGCGAAATAGATGAAAGAGTAGGTCATCATCAGCAGCAGCCAGCGCAGCCATTGCACATTGGCAAAAACCTGCGACATGTACGGCACCAGATCCATGCCTTCGCGCAGCGCTGCCCCGTTGAGGCGATAGTACAGATAGGCGAAGCACAGAAATGTGATGGCCAGAAACACAAGACGCTGCGCAACACTGGGTTTTCTGCGCTGGGGCATATCGGAAATAACCGGGGCTTCCTGTGGCACTGCAGCGTTCGGGTCGATCATGGCATCCGCCTTTATTGTTTGATGAATTTTTTCAGGGTGATTGACAGAGGCGTGAGATTCACCCCCAGCGCCTGGTCAGCATTGTGCGCTATGACCTCATCCAGGGTGATCACGTCGATCACTGTGGGCGACATCCCACCGGGACGGAACAGCCCCTTCAGACTCGCTCCCAGTTTTGCAAGCCAGATGGGGACGGAGCTGATTTCAATCTGCCGACCCTGCAGATCGGCGCCCATGCGGATCAGATCGCAGTATTGCACTGCCTGGGGGCCCACCAATTCATGGACCACAGTGCCTGCGTGCCTGGCATTGCAGCTGTTGAGAATGGCCACACACAGATCATCGATGTCCAGGGGATGCATGGTGTAGCGCCCGCCACCCAGCAGTCTGACCCTGGGCTTGGACGCCGCCCACTGGATGGCAGCAGCGCCAGCGGCGCCGGGCCCCAGCAGAATGGGGGTACGAATGATGGTGGCGGAGATTCCGCAGTCAGCTACCAGCCGTTCGGCATCGGCTTTCGACTTGAAATAGGCATTGGCCGACTGGAGATGCGCACCCACCACGCTAATGAAAACCACGTGGCCGACACCCGCCTGCCGAGCAGCGTTCAGCACCGCAGCCGTGGCATCTACATTCGCACTTTGGTAGGTGGAGCCATTGCTCTCGATGAGAATGCCGGCCAGGTGCACAAGGCAATCGGCAGCATCCAGAGCGACGGCAAGACCCGCGGCATCGTTGTAATCAATCACCACCGGAGCAACCCGAGGAGAATCCGGAAACCCGGCAAACGCACCCCTGGATCGGGCGCCGGCCACCACCGTGTGCTCACTGTGGCTCAGGATATGCGTCAACAGAGTCTGTCCTACCCGGCTGTTGGCCCCGGTCAGTGCGATTTTCATGGATTCCACCTCAGTCGTTTGCTGCGTTGTAGCTTGCTCGCCGGAAGATTCTCGATGTCCTGCAACAGGTTTGCCTGCAATGCCTGCGCCCGCCGCTCCTGACTTGCGTCACCGTACCGCGTGGTACGCATTCTCGGCGTGCGGCCCAGAGCGCGAATCGCGGCCTCGATTTCTTCGGGCGGCCATTCCTGCCCGAAACCGGCCCCAGCCGCGCGGGTGATACTTTCGTTCATCAGGGTGCCGCCCAGGTCATTGCACCCTGCATTCAAGCAAGCGGCGACCCCGGCCTGTCCCATTTTCACCCAGGAAGCCTGAATATTGTCGATAAGCCCATGAAACACCAGACGCGCGATCGCATGCATCAGCACTGCCTCGCGGAAAGTGGGGCCACGCCGCGAATGGCCCTTGAGGTACATCGGGGCTTCCATGGGCACGTAAGGCAAAGGAACAAATTCCGTGAACCCCCCTGTGCGGGCCTGCAGATCCCGCAGGCGCAGCAGATGGCTCGCCCAGTGCACGGGCGACTCGATATGACCATACATGATGGTGGCCGTGGTTCTGAAGCCCACCCGGTGGGCAGCTTCCATCACTGCCAGCCATTCCTCGGTGCGCAATTTGTCCGGGCAAAGGTGCGCGCGCACTTCGTCATGGAGTATCTCGGCTGCAGTGCCGGGCAACGTGTCCAGTCCCGCCAGATTCAGTTGCCGGAGGAATTCGTCCAGGCTGATACCCAGTGTCTTTGCTCCTTGCCAGACCTCCAGGGGAGAGAATCCATGGATGTGCATTTGGGGCGTTGCCGTTCTGACTGTGTGCACGATGTCCAGATAGGTCTGGCCCGTGTAGTCGGGGTGGATGCCCCCTTGCAGACACACCTCGGTAGCTCCCCGCTCCCAGGCCTCGGTGCAGCGGCGGGCGAGCTCCTCCGCACTGATGTCATACGGTTTGCCACGCAGGTTCTCGCTGTGACGACCCTTGGAAAATGCGCAGAACTGGCACTTGAAGTAGCACACGTTGGTGTAATTGATGTTGCGGTTGACGACATAACTGACCGTGTCGCCACACACCGCCCGGCGCAGTGCGTCCGCTTGCCGGACAACATAAGTGAAATCATTGCCGCGAGACTCGAAAAGCCGGGTGATGGAGGCCTCGTCCACCCGTTCCCCGGCGGTACATCGCGCCACGATTTCTCGCAACTCCGGGGTCACGTCATCCAGCCGAAGGGGCTGTGTTAGCAAGCGGGATTCCAGGGCCGGCACCTGCACACTCTCGCCGGGCGTCCAGGCATCGCGGCGGGCCAGACCGCTGCTGTCCAGCAACTTCAACACGGCGGGGCGTATTTTTTCGTCCAACCAACGCCTGCCATCCTGCGCATAGGCGGGATACACCGTCAGGCGCTGTTCCAGAAATTTGCCCGCTGCGGCGGTTTCACTGGCCAGCAGGTCAAGATGTGGCCATGGTGCCTCGGGGTTGACGTGATCCGGTGTGACCGGCGATACACCACCCCAGTCGTTGATACCAGCAGCGATCAGCTGGGGCAGCACACCGGGGCTGAGATTGGGCGGAGCCTGGATCGACATGGTGGGTCCGAACAACAAGCGGGCCACGGCGATCGTCCACAGCAGGTCGTCGAGGTCGGGTTCTGGCGCCCGGGCCATTCGGGTTCCCGGCTTGGCCCGGAAGTTCTGTACGATGATTTCCTGAATATGGCCGTACTGTTCGTGCAGACGTCTTAGCGCCAGCAACGCTTCAATACGCTCCAGACGCGTCTCCCCGATGCCGATCAGGATGCCGGAAGTGAACGGCACTCTGGCTTGCCCCGCCAGTGCAATTGTCTCCAGCCGACGCGTCGGATCCTTGTCCGGGGAGCCGTAATGAGGCATGTCTTTTTCGCACAATCGCGCCGATGCCGACTCCAGCATGATACCCATGGAAGCACTGACCGGCCTCAACATGGCAATTTCCTCCGCGGTCATGCAGCCGGCGTTGATATGCGGCAGCAGACCGGTCTCCGCCAGGACTGCGGCGGCTACAGTACGCAAATACTCCAGCGTGGTGGCGGCGCCAATTTCGTCAAGGGCGCTGCGAGCGGCACTGTAGCGCAACTCCGGCTTCTCACCGAGCGTAAACAAGGCTTCCTGACACCCATTGGCAGCGCCCTGCCGACAGAGCTCCAGCACCGCTTCCACGGTCATGTAGGCCTGCCCGATGTGCCGGGGGGTCTTGGCAAATGTGCAGTAATGGCAGACATCACGGCACAAGTGCGTAAGCGGTATGAAGACCTTGCGCGAATAGGTGATTAGCTTGCCGTGTCCGCGGTCCCGCAATTGCGCCGCCACAGCCGCCAGAGCTGCTGTGTCCCACAGCTCCGCCAAGGCAACTGCCTCGGCATCACTCAGGTAACTGCCGGTCATCAGCGGGTTGTTGGTCATTGAGGCGCCCATGATCTTTGGTTAGCGGCTGCAAGGAAGTCCTTAACGGGGAACGTAGGGTCGGCCAACGATCAAGGCAGGATCGGCGTCCGCCTTGGGCACGAGCTTTTGCGGGCGCCCGGCCTGATTGTCGGTACCGTAGAGATTGCCTTCCTCATCAATGGACGCCGAGTGCATTTCGATCCACATGTCGGGACCTTCCACAGGCAGATTGAACACGTAGGTTGGTGTGCCCTCCAGATCAAACTTCACGATCTTGGGAGGATTCAGGTCCGTCACCCAGGCAGCGTTCTCGGTGACGACTATGTCCAGCGGCAGCCCCAGACCCGTCCAGGTCTTGACGTACTCGAACTGAGGATAATTGGCGCTGTCACGTGCTGCAATCTGATGGAATACCTTGATGTCACGCTTGTCCCGGTCCAGGGCATAGAGATGCTCGTTGGGGCCCCACGCCAAAGAATGCACGCTCGCGAACTGATGGGGCAAGTCGCCCGCTTCCCCGAATTCGCCGATATAGCGGCCGCTGGCGTCACGAATGACGATGCGTTTGTTATCCCCGAGGCCGTCGGCAACCAGGAATTTGCCATCCGGAAGGAAGGCTACGTCCTGTGGCAGATGGTAGTGAGTTGAGTCCTTGCCAGAGATACCCTTCTCACCCAAGGTCATCAACAAGCGGTCACCGTCATTGGAAAACACGTAGATGATGTGGTTCGTTTCGTCGACCAGCCAGAGTCTCTTTTCCGGATCATAGGGGCTGATACGCAATTTGTGCGGGCCAGGGCCGTCGGTGCCTACGAACAGATGATCCCACTGATCCCACACCTCCAGGACTTCCCCGTCGCTGTTGATGATGTAGAGGCTGTTCTGCCACACGCGACCCTGGCCGCGCAGCACATTCCAGCCCATGGAACCGGCAAATGTGGTGTACTCAGGCGGCAGAGGATCAGGCAATTGAGTCTCGCCACGCTGCAGAATGAAAATGCGATCCTGTGATTCCACCACCACACTGGAGGTACCGCCAAAGGTAAACCCCTCGGCGGCAAACGGCTTAATCCAAGACTCTGTGTTGAACTCATAAGGACTTGGCCCGGCCTCTATCAGTCCTTGTCCGAAGGCGGGCAGGCTCAAAAACCCGGTGACAAGCCATGTGACTGATCGATACAATTTCTTCATTCTGAATTCCTTATTCTTCTTATGATTGTTGAAGCACTGCTGGTAACAAGAATGGGAGTTTACAGATAATCCATCGAATCTCAACCAGACATTAACTTTGAAAAAGAAGTATTCAACTTCTTGATCGTAAACCACTCGCGCCAGATAGAGCCCGCATTGACGCCCCCAATACCGGGTGTTAGGGTCTTATCCTGTGAGACTGCGAAGGCGTCATAAGAACAAAATGCGAATTCCAGATTCGACCTGATCCACTGACCCTATAATGAAAACAAGAAGAGGAGAATACACAGTGAGCAAACAAACAAAAGTTAGAATCGCCGCCGGAGTAGTGATTCTGGTCGGAATATTGAGCTGGATGTTCACAGCCCCGTACCTCAGCAATACAGGCCTCGGCCGCACCCCCGGTATAATTCTCGGAGGCACACCAACACCCGCTCTGAATGACTTCTCAATTCTCAATGGCACCGTGCAGGGACTATTGATCAAGAAGCATGTCGGCTTTCCCCCATTTGTTGATTATTTGTCCTGGGTCGCCACTCCCGAAGGCATTATCACCGCCACACGCCCGGACGGCGGTTATTGGGCGCGGCGCGTACGAGAGCGCGGTGGTGATGGCTGGCTACGAATTGGAGACGCGACTTTTGAAATGACGGCCGTCGAAAAGTTTGGCGAAGAGCGTCTCGCCATGATGCAAATGTGGGCCACCAAGGCCGGCAGAACGCTGGACCAATCAGTCTACGAGGGGGCAGAACCACTACGAGACTGGGAAGTCTTCTTCTGGGTCCCTCGATAGAGCGAGCCCCCACAAGTCAGGGAATTACACCCGGTGAATGGCCGGATTCCCCGCCAGAGTCTCAAGCGTTGCACCTGGCTCTACTGCATAGCTACGGTCGGTAATTGTCGAAACGAAAAGCCAGGTAGCGCGAACTTTGTCGCGCTGCACATCCAGCTCCACCCAACCGCGACCATTGGCCTTCATGTACTTCAATTCCGGGCTCGCCTGCATGGTGGCTTCCTCCAGCCGCCCTTCCGGCAGCGCAAGGAAGTTCTCGAAGCCGGGTGAGGTGACGCTGGGTGTCCCGAACTCCACGGCGACTATCTGGTTGTCGTCCGCATGCAGGTCGAAGGCCCAGGAGCTGTGGGTGTCGCCCGCCAATACCACGACATTGTTGGCGTACTCGCGAAATGCCTGCAGTGCGCGCGAGCGGTTTACAGGATAGCCGTCCCAGGCATCCAGATTCAGCGGCAATCCCTGCCGACCGCGAGTGCGCAGCATCCCATAGCGTCCCGCTAGAATGGCCTCGCGCTCCGTCGGATCAAGCTCCTCATCGCTGACCTGCGGCGGGAACAGCTTGCCCATCAACAACTGCTGGCCAACAATCTGCCAGGGCTTGCCAGCCTGTGCCGAGCGTTGCAGCTCGCTGGCCAGCCAGTTTTCCTGCGTCATGCCCATGATGCTGCGCTGCTGGTCCGCGAGGCGGCTGCGCAAGGTGTCGATGTTCATTTCGTGGGAAAGCTGCTCGTCGCGCCCGACCAGGCGCGTATCCAGCATGATCAGCGTGGCCAGATCACCGAACTCGAAGGAGCGGTAGATGATGCCGTCTTCGATGGTGCCTTGATCGCGAATCGGTAGCCATTCATGGTAGGCCTGAATCGCAGCCAAACGGCGCGCATCGAAGGGACCCTCCCCCTCATTGTGATTCTCGGCACCGGTCTGCCAGGTGTTGTTGGTGATCTCATGGTCGTCCCAGACGCAGATGAACGGATGGTTCTGATGCGCTGCCTGCAAGTCCTCATCCGTGCGGTAAAGACCGTAGCGCATCCGGTAGTCCTCGATACTGACGATCTCGTTCTCCGGCTGCACGTTGCGGCCCAGCTCCAGCATCATCGGGTTGGCGTAGCCGCCCTGTGCATATTCATAAATGTAGTCGCCCAAATGCAGCACGGCATCGTAGGGACGGTTCGCCACTTCCTTGTAAACATTGAAATAGCCCTGTGGATAGTTGGAGCAGGACAGTACAGCGAGGCGCATCGATTCGACGCCGGCTTCCGGCAACGTGCGTGTTCTTCCGGTGACGCTGAAGACGCCCTGAGCCGAGAACCGATAAAAGTACTGACTGGCAGGAGCCAGCCCGGCAGCATCGACCTTGACCGTGTAGTCAATATTACTGTCGGTCGTGGTCGAGCCGCTGGAGATGACCTGCTGAAACGCTTCGTCTGCGGCAATCTCCCAGGCCACATCCAGGCGTTCGGCAGCGCCGCTGCCCGGCAGCACGCGAGTCCACAGGATCACCCGATCTGCAAGCGGATCGCCACTGGCAACGCCATGTGTAAAGTGTGCGGCGGCAGCGGCTAGTACCGGGTAGCCACGCAATGCCAGCACCCCAAGGGTGGCAGACGCTGCGAGAAGGAAGCGACGACGATTGACGCGAAGTTGGTCGAGGGACATGGCAAGGCTCCTGTGGTTAAATGGTTTTAGAAAACAATTGAGAATCAGAATGGTATTTTGAAGCCCGCACCAACGCGCTGTTCTGTTCCTTCCTCTTCACCAATCCGTGCGCCAAAGTTCAGCCACCAGCTCCAATTTTCTGAAACGACTCCGGTTAATGTCAGAGATGGCTCGATGACGGCTTGCGAGAAATGATCGACGGTGACCAGCTGGGTCCCCATGAGATGATTAGCGCTCGCAAGGCGCAGACTGGCGACATTACTGTCAATATCGTTCTCGGCGGTGTAAGTCAGGCGCAGGATCGAGCGCACACTGCCCACATCCATGGACGCCTCCCCTCCAAAGTAGGCAACACTGCCGTCAGACTTGAGCATCGGATACGCAATATTGCCGCCGGCAGCACCAGATTCGATGTACTCCCCGATCTGGGTTTCCATCCAGCGCAGACCCGCCAAGGGGCCAAACTGCACATTACCGCTCTCCATCAGGTAGCCCAGCTCGCCGGAGAAGGTGAAGGTATTGATATTGGAGTCGCCGGAGGCGGTCAGGCCATAGGCAGCTGCGCGCGTGATGTTCTCAAAACGCATATTCCCGTGGGAGCCGATGGCATTGGCGTACAGCCCGCCGCTGCGAAACGAGCCGTACAAGGAAAACTGGTAGCTTTCTTGGTCGGCGTTGTAAGAGCCACTGGTTTTCGGTTCGCCTTCGTAATAACCCACCGATGCGCCAAGTACGATATTTTCGTTCAAGTTGCTGTCGAAGCCGACGGTGGCTCCCGTCGAGCGGACGCCAGCCAAAGAGCCTGATTCGGATCTGGACAGCAAGTCGCCAGCACCCCAGACGGTGATAGTCTCGGTCGTTTGCACCGGAGCGTCGCCGCCTGAGTGCCTCTGGGTCAGGAAATGCTGGCCAACGTTGTAGGAATTCAACAGCGACAAGTCGCGTGCGGCCTGTGCTGTCATGCCGAGTGTTGTAGGCGCTACGGCGTTCATGGAATGCAAATATTGCGAATCTACGTACGTGGGCAGAGTCATCCGGTAAGACAGAACCAACGCATCGCTATTCACGGGTTGCGCGCAATTCTGACCACCTACAGTGCAGGTGGATGACAGAAAATCATTGTCGTTGGCGACCAGCAGGAAGAAATCCTGGGGAGCGCTTTCGTCAAGAGCAGGCAACAACGCCATGCCTTCCATCTTCTCTGTAAGTGTCAGTCGGGTCGGAGCGGTGTTGTTGATATTGATACCGAACTTGCCCAACTGCGTCGTGTTGAGGATGTTGATGACTTCCACCTGACTTACCGGCGTAATCGTCGAATTGAGCACGCCGCCCGGGGCAACGGGAGTCGTCGTGGTTTCGAAGGGCGTACCCGCAATGTTGGTCGCACCGGTGGTGTCGATGAGCAACACGCTCTTGTAGACCGGATTCAGCAACGCCTGACCGAGGCCGTTGCCATCGCGTGACAGGACAAGGAACTGAGTATCATTCAACGCCAGCAGTTCCGATTGGGCTGCGGTGCGATTGGCGGCAGTGCCGTTGCCAGTGGAGGTAAATATTGGCAATTGCATCACATAGTGGCCGACTGGTGCGCTCGGCGTGGCACTCTGGGAGATGTCATAGATCATCAAGCGAGTATTGGTGCGCGTTTGCTGCGTGCTCGTGCTGTCCTGCATGGGAGCGCTTTGCAGCAAGGTAGCCAGTTTCTTGTTGTCTGGAGTCAGCGCAATTCCTTCAAGCCCCTGATTCACACGGCGCCCTGTCGTTGCATCCGTCAGTGAGGTGAAAGACAGGCTGGTGGCTGTGCTGGGCTTCACGGCGGCTGGCGGCTGGATAACGCCCTTCATGTTGCCTGTCTTGTCGAAGTAATAGACGTTGGCACCATATTCGTCGGAGACATAGAAAGAGCCGTTGTTGAGAAAGCGCAAACCCTCGGCATCAAGGCTGATTTTTCCCGCCGCAATTCCGACAGTCGAGCCGGGCAAGGACTTGCCATCCTGGGTAACGAAAGCGGTCACGCCAGTGGCCGGATCCAGACCTGTGGTCACCTTGCCGTTGAAATCCTTGAAAAGGAATCCACCAGTTTGCACAAGACCCAGCTGCTGCTGCGAGTCGGCACTGACTGGCAGATTGGTGCTGGAGGTATAGGGGGTGAAGTTCATTGCAAAGCTGTTGACGCGCCCGGGGTAATCGCTGAACGTGACATTGCCGACGCCATTGGGTCCGCGATCCGGGAGCCCGAACATCGTGCCTGTATAACCGGTTGCGGTTTTTCGCCAGGCGCCTGGCAGAACGTCAAGTCCAGAAAATGCCCCGAAGGTGTCGCCGTTGAAATCGAGTGTGCTCGCAGGCAGACGTGCCACACCTTGCAAACCATGGTTGACAAAGGTCTGGCCATTGAAAGTGGTGGATGTTGCCCCGGCAGCGGTTGTGACATTGGGTGTGGTGTAAACAGTGGGTGCGGCGAGAGCCTGGTTGGCGAGCATGACGCCAAGAGCAATGCTGGAAAGTGCTATGCTGGAAACAGCGGGAAACTTCAAACGCGAACGACAAGTCAACATCATTGGGGAAATCCTCTATTTGAATGCAAAAAAACCATTACCTGAAATACCGCTTATTCTTCAGCGCTGCGCAACAGATCGCTGCGCGCCGGGTGAAAAGTCCTGTCTGTGGATAGATATTGAAGCGCTTGGCGCGCTGGTCGGACAGCAGCAGATAACCTGCCTTTGGCGCAAAGACATCATTGTCAGTGCCACGCACTAGGACAGCATCCGCGGCAACCCTGTTGCTGCTGCGAGGCAGCAGCAACAGGGTTGCAATCACTCGCGGGCGGGCGTTAGAAGTTGAACCGCAGACCACCGATATAACGTGGCCCGAATTTTTCAAACTCGATCGGGTACTGGCTCTGGTCGCCATAACGACGTGCGCCCGTGTCGGTCAGGTTGACGGCATCCGCGAATATCTCGAATGTCTCGTTGACCTGGTAGCGAACAGACAAATCAAGCTCGTCGTCGGTGTCCCAGAAGATGTCGCCGTTGGAAGTGGGCACCATGGCGCCATTGACCATGCGGTATTCACCGACGAACTGGCCCCATGGCGTGCGGTACTGATAGGCGAGCCGCACGGTCAGGCCGTATTTCTCGTAAGTTGCCTGCACGTTGTAGACTTCGTCAGAGGTTCCCAGCACGCTGATGGTGCGCTTCGGCACGCCGTTGACAGCCGCGAGATTGACTTCTGAGTCGGTGAATGTAGCGGATACGTTCATACCAAAACCTTCCATCCACTCCGGCAGGCTCATGCTGCGCACCAGCCGCTCGGCCGAAGCCACATAGGCCAGCTCGACGCCGCTCAGGTTGCCGTCGCCGGCATTGCCGATGGCGGATTGTGTGTAGCCAGAGCGATCGATACCGGCAACGTCCAGCGTGTCCAGCCCGAAGACGTTGGACTGATTGATCAGCACATCCGTGAGGTCTTTGTAAAAGAAACCGGCAGAGAAGAAATCACCGGAAGGCATGTACCATTCCATATAGGCATCCAGGCCGGTCTGCTTCTCGGGCAGCGCTTCCGGATTGCCACCGGAGATGGTCTGCGCGCCATCGTTGATGGTGAAGTTCGGGCGCAGGTCGTCGTAGTCTGGACGTGATGCCGAGGTCGTCACACCGAAGCGCAATTTGACGTCTTCATGGATGTTCCAGTTCAAATGGGCACTGGGGTAAATCAGCGTTTCATCGTTCGAAACCTCGACCAGTCGCATCTGTGCGGGCGCGGCGCCCACCGCGGGGAAGTTCACATACGCTTCGCCGGTGTTGCCGATCTGCTCGACACGTGCACCGTAAATCACATCGCCCCAGTCGAACGCGCTGGTCGCCATGCCATACAGTGCGGTGATGCTCTCCGTGACTTCCCAGTAGTTGCCACGGCTGTCCTGCAACGTGGCGGCGCCGCTGATGATCTGCTGATTCATGAAGTCGGTGGTGAAGGAATCATCGGTGTAACGGAAGCGGTACTTCAGATCCTGACCACCAAGGTAGCTGGTGTCGGTGGCAAAATTCGCCCAGGTCGGAATCGTGCCAGTGGTGAAACTGCGCAGGTAGCTGTACTCACTGGAGCGTTTGGTACGGTCGGTATACAGGCCGCCAAACTCGATTTTTGTCGGCAAGTCGAACAACTCAGTGTCGTAGTCCAGATCCAGCTTCAAGGTATCGGCGGCGGTTTTATCGGCGCCTACCACATTGTTCATACTCTGAATAGGAAACTGGAAGTCTTCAAGATTGGTGACTTGCGCGCCTTTGGTGCGTGCAGCCGTTACACCCGCAGTGCTGTAGAAGCGCAGGAAATTTTCATCGCCGTTACGGAAGTCATAATCCACAGTCGGACGCAGCGCAAAACTGGACGGGCTCTGAAACGAGGCTGAAACTGGCGTGTTACGACCATCGCTGGTATCGGTGCGATTCACACGCCAAGAGACGTCCCAATCGGACAGCATGTGCTCGCCACCAATGGTGTGACTCATGGCAGTTTCTTGACCGTCGCGGTAATCGATGCGCGCGTTGATGCGGGCGCCGTAGACAGTGCCCTGCACCGGATCGCTGGCATTGATGTTGGCGGCGTTGGTGTAGCTTGTGCCTGCAGCGTTGGTGCCCTGATCCAGACGCACGATGAAATTGTCGCGCAGTTCGTCGTCATGGAACATGGTTTGGATGGTGCTGGCGAACACGGTGTTGTTGTCGTCCAGCTTGTAATCAAAGCGCAGCGAAGCGGAGTAATTCTCACGCGTCAGGCGGTAGTGCTTGTTTTCATGTTCGCGGGCGAAGCGTTTGGTAGGATCCTCGGTGTTGCCCAGATACGGGTCGGTCTCCCAGTTATCGGTCGCCATTTCACGCATGTAATAAGAACCCTGAGCCAGCACGCCCAGGCTGCCGTCAAGCAGCACATTTGAATAGGTCAGTGCACTGTCGAGCTCATCGCCGCCGCCCAACTCCACTCGACCAGCACCGATCTTGCCGGTGATTGCCTGTCCGGGATTATCGAAGCCCGTACGGGTGCGGATGTCCACATTACCTGCCACAGTGTTGCCTGCCATCGAGGGCACAATCGCCTTCTCGACGATAATCTGTTTGGCAATAGCTGAAGGAATGTTGTCGAAACGTGAGGCGCGGCCTTCCGGGCTGACAATGCTCATGCCGTCGAACGACAGCGTAGTCCAGTAGTTCGGGGCGCCGCGCAGGTTGACATAGCGCGCCTGGCCCTGATCGCGTTCGATGCCAACGCCCGGCAGACGGCCGACGGCAAAGGCAATGTTCTGGTCCGGCAGGTTGCCGATGGCATCGGCCGAAAGCACGCTGACCAGTGAAGAAGAGTTGCGCTGTATCTCAAGAGCAGCGGCAACGCTTTCCGCCATCGGACGGCGCACGCTGACGGTGATTTCCTGGATTTCGGCGTTGTTTGACTGTGTAGCCGGCTGGGCTTGAGTTCCTGAACTCAACCCAAGGACGGTTGCTCCCAGTAACAAGGTTCTGAATGTGCTCATAAGTTTTCCCGATAGTAGTGTTAGGTGATTTTTTTATTCAATGGCTGTAACTGATTTCATAAAGGATGCCGTCGTCAGGTCGGTTTGAGGGCCCGGTCTGCGACGAGAAATACAACTTCTGGAACGCTGGATCGAAAGCCGGCCCGCAGATTTCGGAGGCATCCTGACCAGTAATCTGCAAGACAGGCAGCACCAGCCCATCCGGGCCGAGCAGGACTATCTGCATGTCGCCGCCATCTTCTGCCACCAGCACATCGCCGGAAGCAGTGATAGTGACGTTATCCACTCCACTCAAATGCGGCATCGTGGCGCTCGCAAAATCGTAGATGACATCGATCTGGCTCGAACGAATATCAAAGCGCCATACCCGGTTGTCGCCCTTGCTGGTGAAATACACGAGCCCTTCGGTCCAGGCGATACCTTCGCCACCATTGAAATGCGCGGCAGCCGGCACCTGCAGGCTGGTGCGCACACTGCTCGCGGCAGGGTCCGGCACGTCGTGCCAGACGATGTGGCGCGTGGCGCCCTTGGCCACGACTTCCGCAATTTGCAACGTGCCTGCGAAAAGGTCGGGCAAGGCATTGGCGGGGATGAAGCGATAAAAGCCGCCATCCGCTTCGTCTTCAGTGAGGTATAGGTGTGAGTTGAGCGAATCGACAGCAACGGCCTCGTGTTTGAAGCGGCCGAGAGCTGGCAGGGCAACACCGGGCTTTACGCCAAAGGGATCGCATTCCCAGACCAGTCCACGATCGACCTCTTCGCAGGACAGCCAGGTTTGCCAGGGAGTTTTCCCACCGGCACAGTTATTGTTGGAGTCAGAAAGGATTGAGTAGGCATCGGTGATGTCGCCAGCCGCACTGAAGCGCACCGCCCCAACACCACCGCCTCCTTCTTCGGTCTTTACTTCGCTGTTGGAAACATAGATCCACCCACCATCGGGTGTCGCAAAAGTGGCGCCGCCGTCGGGTGAATTGTGCCAGCGGTATGCTGCTGACGACACGACCGGCTGGCCAGTGCGCGCGATGATGCGCGAGCGGAATCCAGGCAGCAGGCGCAAACCGTTTTCGTCTGGCGCACCGAGCTCACCGAGCGTGACTGGATTCGTAAACAGTGGATGCGCTTGAGCATCGGCAGCAAACAGCGGCGTCCTGGCACCATTCATCAGAAAGGCTGCAAAACTGAACGATCCCCAGGAAAGAAAATTACGACGTGATTCGTTACACTTCTTGCTTTCTGCAACGGGCAGCATGTGTCACTCAACTCTAAAGACCACGACTGGAATGCGGGGCTCTCTGCCTGGTTTTTCACAGGCAAAATGTTAACGCGACCACTTAAACACACGAATGTGAAGCGAGGATGACAATTAATAGGCAGTTTGATGACAGAGAAAAGACAGGAAGGAAACTTTCAAGTTGATGCTGCAACGGTTGTTGTATAGTCAACGCATTGAAGGAAATACAACAAGGAAATTTTGCATGAGCACTCGCTCACCAATCGGATTTTTCGAGCGTTACCTGTCGGTATGGGTGGCGCTGTGTATCTTAGTAGGCATAAGCCTGGGCAGCCTGCTGCCGGGGATTTTTCAAACTCTGGCCAGTGTCGAATACGGCTCGGTCAACTTCATCGTGGCGGTGCTGATCTGGTTAATGGTCTATCCGATGATGGTGTCGGTCGATTTTTCCAGCCTCAAGCGAATTCATGAACGGCCCAAGGGGCTGATCATCACGCTGGTAGTGAACTGGCTGATCAAGCCCTTCACCATGGTCGGCCTTGGCGTGTTGTTTTTTCACTATGTCTTTGTCGATCTGATCGAACCGGATGACGCCGACCAATACATTGCCGGCCTTATCCTTCTGGGTGCGGCGCCCTGTACCGCCATGGTGTTCATCTGGTCGCAACTGACCCGGGGTGACGCCACCTACACGCTGGCGCAAGTGGCGCTCAATGACGTGATCATGATTTTCGCTTTCGCACCGCTGGTGGCTTTTCTGCTGGGCGTGACCGACCTGCAGGTGCCCTGGGCGACCCTTATCCTCTCCGTCGGTCTTTATGTGCTGATTCCGCTGCTCGCGGGAGTCATCACGCGACTGCAACTCAGCCGTGCCGCGGACAACGCGGCGCAAGGCGAACTCGCGGTGTCACGCTTCAACGCCCGCGTAAAGCCACTGTCGATACTCGGCCTGCTGGGCACGGTGGTGCTGTTGTTTGGTTTTCAAGGACAAATCATCCTCGATCAACCATTGCTGATTGGTTTGATCGCCATACCCTTGGTGATTCAGTCCTATGGAATTTTCGCGATTGCCTATGGCGCGGCACGCTTGTGGAAAGTGCCGTTCAATGTGGCTGCACCCTGCGCACTGATCGGCACCTCCAACTTCTTTGAGCTGGCGGTGGCCGTGGCGATCGGTCTGTTCGGACTCAATTCCGGTGCGGCGCTGGTGACTGTCGTAGGCGTTTTGGTGGAGGTGCCGGTGATGCTTTCGCTGGTCGCCTTTGCCAATCGTACGCAGAGCTGGTTTCCTGACAGCGCATCCGGCCAGGCAACAACTTGCGCGCCAAAACTCAAACAACCTTGAGGAGTGAAGTAAGCATGCCCCGGATATTGTTCCTGTGCGGCGCTAATTCTGCCCGCAGCCAGATGGCGCGAGGGCCTCGCGCGGCCACTATTGAGTAACCCTGACGAGTGAGCTGCTGGCACCCCTCAGCGAAACTGCTGAAACAACTCGGTGGAAAAATAGCGCTCCATGCGGTCTGGAAATACGGTAACAATGCAGGCATCACGAGGTAGTTGCGCGGCGGCCAGACGTGCGGCGGCAAAATTGAGGCCTGAGCTGGGGCCGACCGGAAAGCCGTGATGGATCAGCAGGCGCGTGGTGTTGAGCGCCAGTTCGTCGTCAACGGCAATTTCCAGCAATCCGGGCAGGCGTTCGCGGCTGAAGATGTGCGACATGCCATCCATCACGCCGGGGATGCGGCTGCTGAAGCTGCAACATTCGGCCTCGTTCATTAGCCCGCGGCTGATCGGGCGGGCGAGTACCGGCGTGGTATGGCAGCCACTGTGGGTAAAGCCTTCGAACAGACCCACCAAAGTGCCACCAGTGCCAACACCTGACACAACTGCATCAATATGGCTGCCGGGCAGTTGCGCCAGGATTTCCTGTGCGGTCCACAGGCGGTGGGCTTCGGGATTGTCAGGGTTCTCGAACTGACGAGTGCAGATGCCGCCACGCTGCTGCGCTTCTGCAGCGGCACGACTGATGGCGCCTGCCATGCCTTCTGCCTTGGACAAACTGAGCACCTCTCCCCCATAGGCGCGAATGCCCAGCAGGCGTTCGTTGCTGACCCCTTCAGGCATTACTGCCAGAAAGCGCAGGTCGAGTTGCGCGCAGGCCAGGGCGAGGGCGAGACTGGTGGAGCCGCTTGATGCTTCGGTGACCCAACTGCGTGAACGCACCAGCCCTTGCCGCCAGGCTTTTTCCAACATGTACCGCGCAATGCGATCCTTGGTGGAGCCACTGGGGTTGAGGAATTCCAGCTTGCACCAGATCTGTGGCTGACCGGGATCGAGCTGCACCGGGACCAGAGGTGTGGGGGCCATGCGCTGGAAATAGCGGCCGTCTTCGGGGAAGTTGCGAGTGGCTGTCATGGAAGGCCTGCTGGATTCAAATACCAAAAAAGTCGATGTGTACTGCAGAGCGTGTGTGCTCCACTACCGTACCACTGGTACCCTCACTGGTGCGACAATTTCCTGGCCAGTGAAAGTGCCAGTCAACCGGCAGCCCTGCAGCAAGCAGAAGGGAACACCAACATGAAAATCAATATCAGCAGTTTCCGGGTTGAACCGGGCACAAAAGTGCAGCTTTCGAAACGGCGAACTCGGGTAAACCCGTGCTACGAAAGCAGTGACGATTATCGCAAGTTGCTGGCCACACAGGTGGAAGAACTCAGCAACCTCCAGCAATTGCATTACGCGTCCGACCGCTACTCCCTGCTGCTGGTGTTTCAGGCCATGGATGCGGCAGGCAAAGACGGCGCTATTCGCCATGTGATGAGCGGCATCAATCCGCAAGGGTGTCAGGTATTCAGTTTCAAACATCCGAGTGCCATCGATCTGGATCACGATTTTCTGTGGCGAACCAATCAATGTTTGCCGGAACGTGGACGAATCGGAATCTTCAACCGCTCGTACTATGAAGAAGTGCTGATAGTGCGGGTGCATCCGGAGATTCTGCTGGCCCAGAAGTTACCGGTGGGAGAGTTGGATGTTCATACGATCTGGGACCAGCGCTACAAGTCGATAGTCGACATGGAAGCGCACCTGCATCGTAACGGTACCCGGATCATCAAGTTTTTCCTGCATATGTCCAAAGAGGAACAGCGGCAGCGGTTCCTGTCGCGGATCGACAACCCGAAAAAGAACTGGAAATTCAGTGAAGGGGATTTAACTGAACGCAGCTTCTGGAACCAGTACATGCTTGCCTACGAATCGTGTTTGAGTGCCACCAGCACCCAGAATGCCCCTTGGTATGTGGTCCCGGCGGATGACAAAGAGAATGCCAGACTGATCATTGCCGACATCATCCTGCAGCATTATCGCGAGCTGGACCTGCAGTACCCGCACTCCGGCGAGATCCGGCAGCAGGAACTGGAAGGGTTTCGTGCCCAATTGCTCGCAGAAGCTCACTTCAGCAATCGATAATCACTCAAGCGGAACCACTTGCGGGAAAGGATGAAACCGGTCACTGGTTCCGGGGAGAGAGCGGTGACCTCTTCGGTCATGTTCTTCCGGTAAAAAGCCGTGCAGGTGGCGTTCTGCCACACCGTCTTCCGCAGCTTGCTGCGCACGCTGGCGACGTAGGCATCCTGCAGTTCGCGCCGGGCATCGATGGCCTTGATGCTGGTGTCCCGTTGCACCGCGCAAATGGCCTGCACGATGTAATCAGTGGCCACCTCCATGTAGGAAATCTGCGAGCTGTGTCCGGTGCCGGTGTTCGGACCATTCACCCTGAAATAGTTGGGGTAGCCGGAGACGGTGATGCCCTTGTATGACACTGCCGCTTTTTCCCATTCGCTGTTGAGGTTGCGACCGTCCAGCCCGTCGACCTGAAACGTCAGCGCCTCCTTCATGTTCGAATACGCGTAATAACCGGTGGCATAGACGATGACGTCCAGCGGGATATCCTTGCCATCCTTTGTGCGGATGCCCTGGGGCGTGATGCACTCGATCCCTCTGATATCCACATCGACATTGGCGAGGGACAGCGCGGGGAGATAGGTATTGGTCGGTATGACCCGCCGACAGCCCAGCTCGTAATCGGGCAGCATGTGCTGCCGCAACTTGTCGTCCTTGATGTACTTGTCCAGATGCTCCTGCAACCTTCTGCGGTACTGGTCCTTCATGAGTTGGCTGACTCCCGAGATGCCCGGGTAGCGGCGGAAGGCGATGAACCTGACGTCATAGAAAGCAAAGACGAATAGACGGATGAGATGCCGAATGCCCGGCAGCGTGCGCACGACACGCTCCACGGCGCCGTACTGCCGGTCCGAGCGCGGCAGAATCCACTGTGCCTTGCCCATGAACAGGGTCAGACGCGATACCTTGCCCACAATGGCCGGCACGATCTGGGCTGCTGAGCATCCCGAGCCGATCACGCCAACACGCTTTCCTTCATATACCACCGAGTGATCCCAGTGCCCGGAGTGGAACAGCGCTCCTTCGAAGGTTTCCGCACCCTTGATGTTGGGCGTGTGCGGATTCGCCAGCACTCCGCTGGCGTCGATCACGAAGCGGGCGCTGTAGTTCTGGCCTGCTTCGGTCGACACGTGCCAGCGGCACTCGCGCTCGTCAAAGGCGAGCCGCTGTACCGTCTGGTTGGTGCGGGCATACTTGCGCAAACCGAACTTGTCGATAATGTGGTTCATGTAGGCGAGCAATTCACTCTGCGGGGCAAAGGATTTTTTGAACGGATAGGGGATGAACGAGATGCAGTAAAGACTGGTGGGAATGTCCACCTCTGCGCCGGGATAGGAGTTGACCTGCCAGGTGCCGCCCAGCTCCGCGCTTCTTTCCAGCAAAACGAAGTCGTTGCAGCCCTTCTTTTGCAAGCGAATGGCCGCCAGCAACCCCGAGAAACCAGTCCCGATGATTACGGTCTCAACATGGCAGGGCTGTGTCTGGGTATCGCCGTGTGCAGATATCTCTCTTGTTGCGGATTGCACCGATGCGCTCATTTTCAGGGCCTCTTGCAGACTCTTTGAAATAGTAGGTTGCCAATATTCAAGTCGAGACTAAACGATTGCCCCCTTGCCGACCAGCGAAGGATTGGTGGAGGCTTCGTTACAGTAAACTTTGTGCAGGAATGTCTGTATGTGGCATTGTTTGGTGCGTCTGGCAGCCATCCAGCGGAAAGAAGGAAAGGCAACATGAAAATCAATATCAGCAGTTGCGCTACGCGTCAGACCGCTATTCGGTCAAGAATTCGCTGTGACAATCCGCCGGCGCACTGACCGGATTGCAACGTGCAACCCCGTCGGTGTCAGGCAGGACCACCTGATAGTCCGAACCCAGGTCAGAGGGCTCGGCGTAGTCGGTGCTGATATATTGCGCCCCACTTTTCAGCGCCAGCTCCCGGCGGGTCGTATCGCCGGTGCGGGCTTCGTGGCTGGGCACATCGGAGCGTGTTCGTATCAGATACCCTTGCTCAGTATAAGATCTGATGGCGTCCCCGTCAGCTATCACATCGTTCATTTTCAGAAAGGCCGAGGCCGGGTGCCCCGCTTCTGCACTGACAAACAACGCGCGATCGGCAAGAATCTGCGAGCGCGACAGATAGTCATCCAGGTGGTGGCCGGTATTATCCAGCGCGAAGAGTATCTTGCCGCGACTCTCCGCAAGCGTTGGCCATCCGCTATTCATCACCGCATCATTGAGCGTGCTGTAATCACCACGCACATCATCGGGCGTGATCACCTGCGAGCGCTCGAATACCTGCCATATCTCATCATCCACGGTGAAAATATTGCTGGCGTCAATCGCCACTGGTGTTGTGGACTCAAGCGGTCCCCAATCCTGCCGTGGCGCGTCTTTCAACTCCAGCATGACCATGATGGGCACGTGTGAAGGGTTCTGCATGGACCAGTCGTGAATCTCTGTCAGGCAGGCAATCAACGTCAGACAGGTAGTTCGGTAATCCACGTCCTGAGAATGAAACACCTTCAGTCCGGGCGCCGCCATGACCGCGCGACTCTGCGCCAGTTCGGGGTCGTCAATCAACACTCCTCCAGTCGGGTCCGCGAACAGGCCGCCATCAGGATCCGCAAACACATCAAGCTCAAATTGCCGGATACCCAGGGACTCCAGTTGTTCAGACAATGGGCGATGCTCGTAACTGATGTCTTTCGCCCAGCCGTCACGATAGTTGTTCAGCAGGGTGATGAGCTCCTCAGCAGGGTAGCGCTTGTAACTGTTATGACTACCGAGCATCTGGACATGGTTGAGGCGCAGGCATTGATCCGCATTGTGGTCAGTCAGCGCCGCGCAATCACTGTCGTCAGCCGCCAGGATCGACGGCGGAAAGGGCAACCACAGCAACGCGGAAAGCAGAGCGGTCAATACAGTTTTCATGCAGGGTCCCCGATCAGATGTGTGACCGTCCAGTGTGGGGCTTCAACACGACGGTTTCATGACAGTATCCAGCACCTCAGCAGGATCGTTGTCACCTCAGCGCAATCGTTGTCATGGCCTTGTAAAAAAGTTTGCCTAAAGTCGAGCACCTAACTGAGACATCTGCCCCGGGCTGGAGTGACCATGAACTACCTGCAACTGCTGAACCGCGAAAATCACTCGGTTTTGTCATCTGGACGAGACTGGCGCCCTATCCCCTGCAGACTGACTATGGCATGACGCCGGAGCCGGTGCTGGTCAACTGGCAGGTGGCGGACAGGGAGAACATGAGCAATGTTGTTGCCGAAGGCACCACTCTGGCGCTACCGGAGTTCGGTCATAGTGTGCACGTCGAACTGCGTGGTCTGCAGCCGGGTCGGGAATACTTTTACCGCTTCAGCGTTGGTGACGCGGTCAGCCGCATCGGCCGGGGGATTACAGCACCTGTCATTGGCAGCCCCCTGGATCAATTTCGCGTCGCCTTCGTGTCGTGTCAGCACTATGAGCGCGGCTACTTTCCAGCCTATCGTGACCTTGTTCAACAGAACCCGGATCTGGTAGTTCACCTCGGTGATTATATCTACGAAAATGATCCCAACCGATTCTCTGTGCGCAGGCACGAAGGTCCGGAGCCCGTGACATTGGAACAATATCGCGCCAGGTATTCCACTTATCGTATGGACGCCGATCTGCAGAACGCCCATGCACATACCAGCTGGGCGTTCACCTGGGATGATCATGAGGTGGACAACAACTACGCCGGGGCCATGTCCCAGGATTTTGATGCCGCAGAGACGTTTCTGCGCCGCCGCGCCGCCGCCTACCAGGCCTATTATGAAATGATGCCTCTGCGCGCCAGTGCCAAGCCGCGGGGACCCGATATGCAAATCTATCAGCGCCTGACCTTCGGTGATCTGCTGGACATAAACATGATGGACGATCGGCAATATCGCAGTGAGCATCCCTGCGATTACGATGGTGCCGGCGTCATTGTCATGCCGGAATTATGCAGTCAGTTGAACGACCCCACCAGAACAATGCTGGGCGAACAGCAGCACCGTTGGCTGGAGGGAAGTCTCAGCGCCTCGACTTCCCGCTGGAATGTGCTGGCTCAACAGACACTGTTTGCGGAATTCAATCGCGGCACAAACGGTCAGACCCTTTACTCCACCGATGGCTGGGGCGGCTATCCCGTGTCCCGCGATCACCTCTTCGGGAGGAAGCATGGACGCTTATCGTCCGCTGCTTGCGCAGAATCCTCACGTCAAATTCATCGAGACTGAGGAGCGCGGCTACACGTTGTGCACCGTGACACCGCAACAATGGCTGGCAGAGCATCGTGCCATGCCCGATGCTGGCTTGCGCGACCCTGACACGCGCTTGTCCACCGCCCGGCGCTGGGTGGTGGAGAACGGGCGGCCTGGCGCGCAACTGGCCTGACCGGTCAGGAGTGGTCGGAGCAAACGCAGCGAGTCCACCAAGGTGGGTTAGTCCAGCGCCGCCTCGACGCAGTGCTCCCGGCGGTCGTCGACCAGCGGAATGCGTGTATCGGGACGTTCGGTGCCGTCCATCCACATCCGGATAGCCAGCGCTGCCACTGCCGTCGCGCCCTGTCAGGGCGTAATGGCGACCTTGAGCACGCCATCCCGCTGATGCGAGAACAGTTCATAGGCCTTTTCGATGTCGTCGAGTTTGAAGCGATGCGTGACCAGTGGCCGGGTATCGATTCGTCCCGCCGCCACGACATCCATCAGACGCCGCATGCGCTCCTTCCCGCCCGGACACAGACTGGTGATGAGCTTGTGGTCGCCCAAGCCAGCGGCAAAAGCCCCCAGAGGAATGGTCAGGTCGGTGGAATAGACACCGAGCGACGACAGCGTTCCCCCCGGTCGCAGCACGCTCAGCGCCGCAGAAAACGTTTGCTGCGTGCCCAGCGCCTCGATGGCGACATCGACACCACGGCCGTCGGTGATGCGCATGATTTCGTCAACAGGATCGACCTTGCGGAAATCGATCACATGATCAGCCCCCATGAGGCGCGATACCGCACTGCGTTCGGCAATGCTCTCCACGGCAATGATGGTCGTGGCACCCATCAATCTGGCCCCTGCGGTTGCACACAGCCCGATCGGGCCCTGCGCGAAAATCGCGACGGTGTCGCCAATGCGGATGCCAGCGGATTCGGCTCCGCCCAAACCCGTCGACATGATGTCGGGGCACATCAGCACCTGTTCGTCGGTCAGGCCATCGGGGATCAGTGACAGATTGGCCATCGCATCCGGCACCAGCAGGTATTCCGCCTGAGAACCGTCGATGGTATTGCCAAAACGCCAGCCGCCCAGCGCCTTGAAACCGTGCTTGCTGCCGTGGCCGCCACACTGGGAATGAAAGCCACAAAGTGACGCGTTGGAAGTCCCGGAAGGCGTAATGGCGCCGGCAATCACACGCTGGCCTTCCTGGTAGCCACGTACGGCTGACCCGAGTTTTTCGATGATCCCTACCGGTTCATGGCCGATGATCAGGCCAGGCTTCACCGGATATTCGCCCTTCAGGATGTGCACATCGGTGCCACAAATGGTGGTCGTGGTGATGCGGATCACCGCATCCAGAGGCCCGGGTTCGGGGATAGGCCTGTCCTCCAGAACGATGCGGCCCGGGGCGATGAAGACTGCTGCTTTCATAGTGGCTGCCATAATAACTCCTGTAGTTCTCGTTATTGAACGAGAGGGGAAAATCACAAAGTAGCGCAAGATGAACGGAAATACATTGATCCGGCGCAATTGCCGGCGAGAATGCTGACGAAGGCGGCATACTGCGCGAGGATGCACTTGTTAGTCGAGCACTATGAGAAGGGCGATTGCGTCAGGCGTCAGAGTCATGGAATAGTGGCACCCATGAGCCACGACCACAGTCATCACAACCATCACGAGCACGCGCACGCTCCTGTCAGCTTCGGCCGCGCCTTCGCCATCGGCATCACGCTGAACATCGGCTTCGTGCTGGTGGAGGCCTTCTATGGCTGGCAGGCACAATCGCTCGCACTGTTGGCCGACGCGGCCCACAACCTCAGCGATGTCGGCGGTCTGCTGCTGGCCTGGGCAGCCTATGCCGCTGCCACCCTGCGCCCCGATGCACGGCACACCTACGGCTGGCGGCGTGGCTCCATCCTCGCCAGCTTCACCAACGCGGTGCTGTTGCTGGTGGCGATGGGCTCGCTGGCATGGGAAGCCGCGCAACGCTTTCAGGCCCCGGCCCCGATAGAGGCACAAACGGTGATGCTGGTGGCCGGCGTCGGCGTACTGGTCAATGCCGCGACCGCCTGGCTGTTCATGGCAGGCAGCAAGAACGATCTGAACATTCGCGGGGCATTCCTGCACATGGCGGCCGACGCTGTGGTCTCGCTGGGCGTGGTGCTGGCGGGGGCGCTGTATCTGTGGCGCGGCTGGGCATGGATCGACCCGGTGGTCAGTCTGCTGATCGTGCTGGTGGTGGTGGCGGGGACGTGGTCGCTGTTTCGCAAATCACTGCATCTGCTGTTTGATGGCGTGCCGGACCACGTCGATCTCGCTCAGGCGCGCCAGTGCCTGCTGACACTGCCGGGCGTCGTGGCGGTGCATGACCTGCACGTGTGGGCCATGAGCACCGCCGAGAATGCGCTGACGGCGCATCTGGTGGTTGATGAGATGTCTGGAGACGCCGCCACCGAGCACGACGCGCTGCTGCGGCTGGCCTCAGCGCGGCTGAGCGAGACCTTCGGCATCGAACACGTGTCGCTGCAGCGCGAATCGCTGGCGTTTGCCGGTGAATGCCCGGCGAACAAGGGCCAGTGCGCCGGTGTTTGACCCTGACTATCAAACACTCTTGACTGTATCGCAAAAGAGATACAATATTCGCCGCGAATGGAGAATTTGATTATGGCCAATACCTCGATGCTACACGTCCGAGTGGACGACGAAGTCAAAGCGCAAGCCAGTGAAGCATTGGCAGCCATGGGGCTGACAGTGTCCGATGCTGTGCGCATCCTGCTCAAGCGCGTGGTCGACGATCAGGCTTTTCCGCTGGAGCTTAAAGTACCCAATGCCCAGACCCGCTTGGCCATGGAAGAGGCGCGCGCAATGATGAGAGCCCGTGCCGCCCGATTCGAATCTGCGGACGCACTGCTCAATGACCTCGAAAAAGCCAGTCAGCAGTAAGCGCGCCAGCCCACCCAGGGCGTGCGACTACACCAAAACCTTCCTCAAAGATTGGGAACGCCTCTCTCGCTCTGGCCGCTACGACCTGGAGCGCATGAAAGAGGCGATGCTTCTACTCATCGCCAATGACGCGCCGCTCGGACTGGAATGGCTCGATCATGCGCTCAAAGGTTCGTGGGCTGATCACCGGGAATGCCACATTGGCGGAGACTTCCTGCTGATCTATCAATTGGAAGGAAGCGCCATTCTCTTTGTGCGCGCCGGCACGCATTCCGAGTTATTCGAGGAATAGCAGCGCACCGTCATTCGGCACTTGAAGTGTTCAGGGGTGTCTTTTAGTCAGCGCTGGCAGCCCCCTCTCCCCAGCACCCGTGCTTTTTCTGCAATCGCCTCGCGCTGCTCCACACCAAGACGCTGCACATTCTTCAGTTGCAGCAGCATGCGCGGGTTTTTTGCCAGGAGGTCGACGTGGCGCATCAGGAAATCCCAATACAAGGTCGTAAAGGGGCAGGCGGTGTCGCCGGTGGCCAATGCCGGATTGAAGCGACAGCCCTTGCAATAGTTGCTCATGCGATCGATGTACTTGCCGCTCGCCACATAGGGCTTGCTCGCCATCACGCCGCCGTCGGCAAACTGGCTCATGCCGAGGGTGTTCGGAAGCTCCACCCATTCCACGGCATCTACATAGACGCCCAGATACCACTCATGCACCTGTTGCGGCTCGACGCCAAGCAGCAGGGGATACAGCCCGGTCACCATCAGACGCTGGATATGATGAGCATAGCCATGTTCCAGCGTCTGACGAATGGCGTCGCGCAGACACGCCATCTCCGTCTCTCCGCTCCAATAGAAATCCGGCAGCGGCGCATGCGCGGCCAGCGCGTTGCGCTGCGCGTACTCCGGCATCTGCGTCCAGTAAATGCCACGCACGTATTCACGCCACCCCAGAATCTGCCGGATGAATCCTTCGACGGCTGGTAACGGCGCATGCCCCTGCCGAAAAGCGTCTTCGGCAGCGCTCACCACTTCCCGTGGATTGAGCAGCTTCAGATTCAAGGCAGAGGCGAGGTGCGAGTGATAGAGCCAGACCTCCCCATTCCACATCGCATCCTGATACTGCCCGAAGCGCGGCAGCCGTTGTGCAATGAATTCGGCGAGCGTCTGCAGCGCCTGCTCTCGCGTCAGGGGCCACCCAAAGTGTGCGACAGAGCCTGGATGACTGGCAAAGCGCTCGTTCACCAGCGCGATGACATCATGCGTGATTGCATCAGGCTCGAAACGAGTGGGTTTCGGTACGGCACCTGGCCCCTCCTTGCCGAAGCTGCTGCGGTTATCCTCATCAAAATTCCACTGACCACCGACGGGCTTGCCTCCCTCCATCAGAATGCCCGTCTTCTGCCGCAGCTCGCGATAGAAATACTCCAGCCGCAACTGCTTGCGACCGCTGGCATGCTGCGCAAAGTCGCGGACCGTGCTGAAGAAGTGCGTGTCATCGCGCAGCTCAAAAGGCAGCTCACATTGCTGCGCCGCAGCGCGCAGATCACGCAGCACGCGCCAGTCTCCCGGCGCCGTCAACACCAGCACTTTTGGCGAGGTTATGGCGATGACGCGGGCCAGCTCCCTAGCCAGAGTGCCAGTGTTGTGTGGATCGTCGAGCCGGGTGTAATGCACGAGGAAACCCTTGCTCCGCAACCGCTCGCAAAAGTGACGCATAGCACTGAGGAACACGACGCAACGCTGTTTCGAGGAACTGATGTGGGTGGACTCCTCCGCCACCTCTGCCATCCAGATGGCGTCCTGCTGCGGATCGAAATCGCTGAGCGCCGAGGCGTTCTCATCCAATTGGTCGCCCAGAATCAACACGAGATGACGCAATGCAGTGCTCATGCTTGAGCCTCTTTGCCGAGTGGCGAGGACTTGTTTCTGCGGCAGGCATCGGAGCAGTAAAGCACCTGCTCCCAATTCTTTGCCCAGGCCTTGCGCCATGTCATCTCGCGGCCACATCTCGCGCACGGTTTGCTGGGCAGATGCTGCTTATTGCCTTTGAAGGGAGCCATGGTTCAGGGGCCAGATTCAGGAGTGGTTTTCGGAATGGTCTTTTGCCACGTCTTTGCCGCTGTCGCGCGATCCGCTCAACGCATCGCGCAGCCCCGCAAAAGGATTATGCGTCGCGGCCTGCTTCTTGTTCTCGGTGGTGCCGCCGTAGCGGATGAAGTTGGCGAACTTGCTGTGCTCCTCGTCGTGACAATAGAGGCACAGCAGCTCCCAGTTGCTGCCATCGACCGGGTTGCAGTCGTGGTCATGATTGACGTGATGCACCGTCAGCTCGCGCAGATTGGCCCGCGTGAATTCCCGCGCACAACGCCCGCAGATCCACGGATACAGCTTCAGCGCCTGCTCCCGATAGCCCCGCTCCCGCTCTGCGATGTAACGCCGCTGCGCGTCCAGCGCCTTGTCTGCCGCCGTGCCTTTTTCCACTCCTGCCATGCTGCCCTACCTCCTGTTCTTCACACTGATTGTGCCGACCCGATTGTCGCTCCCCGGCGGCGGAATAAGAAGCCCCCGCCCGCAGAATCGACGAAGAGGTACGGCGAGATCGAGGATCACTTCCTGCGGATGTTGGCACCGACTCTCTATCGGCATGAGAAGAAGGCAGAGGGTTATGGCCTGAAATTCTGGTGCGCGGATTCACTGGCAATCGAGCGAATTATCCAAACAGTCAATGAAAAATACTTAGGTGGAAAAAAACGCCCGCATAAGAGCGGGCGTCTTGAAAAAATACAGGCCCTGAGTTCGAGGTTCCCGCCCATTCGGGCTGCCGCCGCTGCCAGCAACCTCTACCAATCTCCCGCTTACCTGTGGCCCGATTATAGGCCCGTGAACTGAAATTCGGCCACCCCTCACTTTATCGTGATCGGCACCCCCGCACTGCTGTACACGAACGTGTCGGTGCCATCCACCGAGTACGCGAAGTACACCGTCAGTGACACTTGCGGGATACCCACGCTGGCGAAGGCCAGATTCTTGAAGACAGTCAGCTGTTCTATGGCCTTCAGCGGGCGCGAGATGATGCTGCCCTGCAGCGTCGCTGGGTTGCCGTCCCACGGTATGTAGGCGCCGCTGGCGCTCACCTGGAAGAAGCCGACGCCGGGTGCGGCGATGACCATGTGGGTCTTGCCGTTGCGGCCGATGTGAGCGGGGTCGATGGAGAGATCGCCGGCCAGGCTCAGTGCATCGGTGCCCGCGAACTGGGTGCCGAAGGTGGTGCTGGTGCCCTGTGGTCCGCCGGTGCGGATGGTGCCGGCACGCAGCGAGGCGCCGGTGGCTGTGCCATTGGCATTGATCAGACTGACGGCCGGGCGCGGGCTGAAATAGCGTGCGGCCTGGAAGCGCACAGTGTTGAGCGCCATCACGGCATCCGCGCCGGACGTGGTGTTGTCACGCGGCACACCGCAGGCCTGCGCTTTGCAATTGTTGCGGCGGGGGTTGGAGAACAGCGGCAGTTGCACGCCGTTGGGGAAGTGTTCGTCGTAGGCCATGATGGTGTGGAACGAGCCGGTAACGCCATGCCCCAGCGACCATGGGAAGGTGCCGATGGTCTCGCCCTTCTTGCTCTGCTCTACCCAGGAGTGGCCGAGCCCCAGCAGGTGGCCGATCTCGTGGGCCACGGTCACGTTGTCGCAACCAGCCCCGCGGCCGGACTCCACGCCGGCACGATAATTCACAGCGAACACGGCCTGCGAACTGGTGTCGCTGAAGTCACCTAACGTGCCTGTTCCGCCGGCATGCGCCAGACCGCAGACCTTGTCCGATCCTTCATTGAAACCATCCAGCATCACCACCAAGTCTGCACCGCTGGCCATGCGCTGGTAGTTGATGTCCTGGAACACGCCCTTGCCCTCGGCGATGGCGTCGATCATCGGGGCTAGCCCGGTGGTCTCGGTGTAATTCACCTGGCGGTAAGCGGCGACGCGGAAGGTGATGCCGACGCCGGAAGTGGCGTACATGTCATTGGTTTCCTGCATGAGTTGGTTCAGGTCTTGAATGGGGTTGCCGGTGCTGGAATCGGCGACAAAGCGCGGCG
>CAIOZF010000063.1 GCA_903862645.1 uncultured Gammaproteobacteria bacterium | reverse complement strand
GGCATCGGCAACCCGCAGCGTTTTTTCGCGACGGTAAGGGCGCTGGGTTATACGCCATTGTGCCATCCGTTCCCTGACCATTATCGATTCGGTGCGCAGGACCTGCGTTTTGCGACGGGCAACACTGTGGTGATGACCCAGAAAGACGCCGTGAAATGCGAGAGTTTTGCCGAGGCCGATTACTGGTACCTGGCGGTGGAGGCAGAGCTGGATGCTGCGTTCAGTGCTCACCTGCTGCAGGATATCTGCGCGAGAATTACCGGCGCTCAGTCGTCAAAAATTCAGACTTGAGGAAGGATCAATGGACCAGAAATTACTGAGTATTCTCGCGTGCCCTACTTGCAAGGGACCGCTCAAACATGACCGCCAGGCTTCGGAGCTGATCTGCTTCGGCGATGCGCTGGCGTTTCCTGTCCGCGACGGCATCCCGGTGATGCTGGAATCGGAGGCGCGTCATCTGACCCTGGATGAGCGGGAGGCGAAGCGCTGATGTCGTTTGTGGTCGTGATCCCCGCTCGTTTTGCATCCACGCGCCTGCCCGGCAAGCCTTTGCTGGACATCGCCGGCAAACCGATGCTGCAACACGTCTATGAGCGAGCGCTGTTGAGCGATGCGCGCGCCGTCTACATTGCCACGGATGACGAACGCATCCACCAGGCGGCCCAGCGCTTCACGAACAACGTCTGCATGACGCTCTCCACTCACCAGTCCGGCACCGATCGCATACAGGAAGTGGCCACGCAACTGGGGCTGGCGCAGGACGAGATCGTCGTGAATGTGCAAGGTGATGAGCCACTGATTCCACCGTCGGCGATCAATCTGGTCGCGCACAATCTGCAAAAAAATTCCGCTGCCGGTATCGCCTCGCTGTATGAAGACATCCACAGCATCGAAGAGTATCGCAATCCCAACGCTGTGAAGGTGGTGACCGACTTGCAAGGGTATGCCCTGTACTTTAGCCGCTCGCCCATTCCCTGGCGTGCGGCGGATGCGACAACGCAGCCTTTTGGCCAGCGGCATATCGGGATCTATGCCTACCGTGTTGCAACACTGGACAGTTACGTCACCTGGCCACAGTTCGCACTGGAAACATCAGAAAGGCTGGAACAGTTGCGCGCCATGAGCCATGGCATCCGCATTCACATGGGCCGTGCCAGTGAGAAAATGCCCGCCGGCGTGGATACGCCGGCGGATCTGGAGGCAGTGCGAGCTTATCTGCGTGGCACCGGCAACGGAGCTTGACAGGCAGCGGAATCAGAGTCAGGACGGCAACTATCTCTCGGGGGCGGGCGATGCTCTGCTCGAGCGCATCAGGACGCAGCATCTGAACAATTAATTCGTGGAAGAGTTCATGTCAGGGTTTATTTCAGGATCTACACCGGGGTTGGCTACGGGATTTGTCCCATCCTTCATGCGGGAAAATGTCGACCTGCGCACCAGCAACACCTTCGGCATTCGCGCCACAGCCCGCTATTTCTGCGCGGTCCACAGCCTCCAAGAGCTAAGGATTGCGTTGCAGTTCCGACGCATCAGAAAGCTGCCACTGCTGGTACTCGGTGGCGGCAGCAACGTATTGTTTTGTGCCGATTACCCCGGTGTCGTGGTGCGGATGGCCATGACAGGCATTGAGCTGTTGGCCGAGCAGGGTGATGAAATGATCGTGCGCGCAGCCGGTGGTGAAAATTGGCATGCCTTCGTCGAGTATTGTCTGCAGCATGGTTACTACGGGCTGGAGAATCTTGCACTGATTCCCGGCAGCGTTGGTGCGGTACCGATTCAGAACATCGGCGCCTATGGAGTCGAGGTGCGGGATCTGGTCAGTGCAGTCACGGTGCTTGATACCGGCACGGGCGAGGTGGAGACGCTGAACGCCGAACAGTGCGAGTTCGGCTATCGTGACAGTGTCTTCAAGGGGCGGCTGCAGGGAAAGAAGATCGTGCTAGCGGTCAGTTTTCGCCTGCATCGTCAGCCGCGCGTCAATCTCTCGTACGCGGCACTCGCTCAGGCTCTGGCGTGCATCAGTGATCCGCAGCCGCAGGATGTTTTCGCCGCTGTCTGTGCCATCCGCACGAGCAAGCTGCCGAATCCTGCGGTGCTGGGCAATGCCGGCAGCTTCTTCAAAAACCCGGTGCTGACCAGAGCACATTGCGACACATTATTGCAGAGCTTTGCTGGGCTACCGTGTTACCCCGTGAGTGGCAAGGACGGTGGACTGTGCGCCGATCTGGTCAAGGTGCCGGCAGCTTGGTTGATCGACAAGGCTGGTTGGAAGGGCGTGGTGCTGGGCCAGGCTGCAGTGTATGAGCAGCAACCGCTGGTGCTCGTGAATCTGGGGAATGCTACCGCCGCTGAAATCGTCGCGCTGGCAAGGCAGATCATGGCAGAAGTGGAACGAAAGTTCGAAATCCGCCTGGAACCCGAGGTGCAGTGGATTCCTGCAGACGGGGCAATTGAGGATAACGTCGCGAGTCTGAACAAGCGTTAAGTTTTGTCGATGTACTTGATTCGGAGGCTGTGGTAAAAATTGCCCGTCCCGCGGAATCGAGGGTTTGAGGGAGGAGCAGGGTAGGGATAGTACAAGGACACTAGAGTGAAAACGGTTGGTGTTTGTCACTCCACATTTCAAGAGATGAACCAAGATGCAGACCTCTGAACAGCATACAACCCCAGTCTTTGCTGGCACCCTAGTGAATTCAATACGGGTGATGCTCGTGGATGAACACGAACTGGTACGCTGCGGCATAGCCAGGCTGATTGCCAATGAAGCCGATATGCTGGTGGTTGCACAGGCCGCGTCAGGTGAAGATGCCGTGGAGTTATTGGAGCATGCGACCCAGGATGGCATTGCGCTCAACGCAGACTGGCGTTACATCACGAAGCGTATCTCCCGTCATCTGGCACTAAATCCCTTTGTAGACCCAGAAGAACTCCCTTCGGTTCACTCTCTCAGCGTGAGTTGCAGGTGGCACTGATGCTCATCGATTGTCCGAAGGTCAATAGAATCTCCGACCATCTCAGCCGCGACGTCGAACTGACGATCCTGGCTGTCAGACATGGACTCAGTGATGCCAGTGCAATTAATAACGCCTCCTGATCCCGCCACTGCCTCGCAGGTCCAGCTCCCGTTTGATCCCAAAGCGCTGATCGCAACCATGAGCAAGCGCTCTGGTGTTTACCGCATGTTTGATACGCGTGATGCATTGCTCTATGTCGGCAAGGCGAAAAACCTGCGGCAGCGCGTTGCCAATTATTTTCGAGCCTCGGGTCTGGATACCAAGACAATGGCCCTGGTGGCACGCATCGCCAGCATCGAAGTCACAATCACCAGCACCGAGACCGAGGCATTGCTGCTGGAACAGACTCTTATCAAGCAGCACCGTCCACCGTACAACATCGAACTGCGCGACGACAAGTCATACCCCTACATCATGTTGACCAGCAAGGACGAGTTTCCCAGGCTGGCGTTCTATCGCGGCAGCAAGAAGCGTGATGCAACCTTCTTTGGTCCCTATCCGAGTGCGAGTGCAGTCCGCGAGAGCCTTGGTATTTTGCAAAAAGTATTTCGTCTCCGACAGTGCGAGGACAACTATTTTCGCAATCGCTCGCGGCCTTGTCTGCAGTATCAGATTCAACGCTGCACGGCCCCCTGTGTCGGACTGATCTCGGTGCAGGACTATGCACAGGACGTGCATTTTTCGACACTGTTTTTGAACGGCAAGAGCGATACGCTGATCAGGGAATTGAGCCAGAAAATGGAGAGCAAGGCTGCAGCTCTGGATTTCGAACAGGCGGCTGTGATTCGCGATCAGATTGGTGATCTGCGCAGAATTCACGAACAGCAGTACGTGTCCGATCAGGGGGGCGATGCCGACGTTCTCGCGGCCTCGTTGTCGGCGGCATATGCCAGTGTGCACCTGATCGTCATCCGCGGCGGTCGATTGATTGGCAGCAAGAATTTTTTCCCTCGCGACCGGCTGGCTGGATCAGAGAGTGAATTGCTCTCAGCATTCATCGCGCGCTATTACCTTCAGGAAGACAATGCCGCACATATCCCTCATGAGATCATCATCAGTCCAGCCATAGAAGACGCGCGCAGTCTTGATGACGCACTGAGTTTTTGCGCTGGAAAAGCAGTGAAGATCAGCGCCTCTGTGCGAGGTCATCGCGCCAGGTGGCTCGCAATGGCGGTCACCAATGCGCAACAGAGTCTGCTGAGTTTTATCAGCAACAAACAGAATGTGCAGCAGCGTTTCGAGCATCTGCAGCAGGCGTTGAGTCTTGATAAGTTACCGTTGCGCATCGAGTGCTTTGACATTAGTCACACGGGCGGGGAAAGTCCGGTAGCGTCCTGTGTTGTCTTCGATGTCAATGGTCCCCTCAAAACTGACTATCGTCGTTTCAATGTTGAAGGAATCACAGGCGGGGATGACTACGCTGCCATGGAGCAGGCACTGAGTCGCCGTTTCATTCGTGTGGCGCGCGCAGCGGCTGCGAGTGCAGCTCGCGCAGAAAATACTGATGGAGTTCACAGTGTAGATGGTGGCAAGGTGCCCGACATACTGTTAATTGATGGAGGCAAGGGACAGCTGGCGCAGGCGCGACGCGTGCTTGACGAGTGTCAGCTCGACAGCGTGCTGCTGATCGGCATCGCCAAGGGAATAAGTCGCCGTGCGGGTCAGGAAACGTTGTTCCTGTCTTCCGGCGAGAGCGTTATGGAGATTGTGTTGCCCACCGAGTCCATTGCTCTACACCTGTTGCAACAGATTAGAGACGAAGCCCATCGTTTTGCCATCACCGGGCATCGCGCGCGGCGTGCCAAGACCCGCAACACCTCGGAATTAGAGAAGATTCCAGGGCTCGGGCCCAAGCGGCGCAGAGAGCTATTGCGCCATTTTGGCGGTCAACAGGAAGTCTTGCGAGCAAGTGGGGAACAATTGGCAAAAGTGGCAGGGATCAGTAAAAAGCTGGCAGAAGACATTTATGCCCACCTGCATAACGAGTAGAATGCTGCGGCCTCGCACACGATTCATCCTGGGTTGTGAAATATAGATTGTGAATGGCATATTGTGAGCGACAGGAGAGACAGCACCACCATGAACATTGCCAATATCGTGACATGCTCCCGTGTGCTGCTGATCCCTGTGGTCATCGCTCTGTATTATTCATCAATTCCACACGGCGCAATTTTGGCGGCAATCGTCTTTGCGATCGCCAGTCTGACCGACTGGCTCGATGGTTATCTGGCTCGCAAACTCAAGCAGACCTCGCCTTTCGGCGCGTTTCTTGACCCGGTAGCAGACAAGTTGTTGGTGGTCATGGCTCTGGTCCTGCTGACAGCCAATTTTCCCAGTCCCTGGTTCGTCCTGCCCACTGCGATCATCATCGCACGCGAAGTATTTGTGTCGGCATTGCGCGAATGGATGGCCAACTGCAACAAGCGTGAGCTTGTGGCCGTCGGCCATATCGGCAAGGTGAAGACCACAGTGCAGATGATCGCAATCACCATTCTTATTGGTGTCGAAGCCAGCACACCAGCGATTTTTACACAACTGGGATATGTGCTGATTTATGTATCGGCAGTGTTCAGCCTGTGGTCAATGATCAGTTATTTGCGCGCTGCGTTACCTACGTTGACTATGAAGTAGTGATGGTTCTGATGACGCTTTCAATGTCAGCATCTGTGTAATTTCACTAGAAAAAATCAGCCCCTAATCGCTTGACATAGTTTCTTATGGCATTAGAATAGGCGCCTCTTTCGGCCTCCAGGGCTTATCGGTTAAGGTGAGATGGCAACCTGGGGAAACAAAGAGTCCGGTTCGAAAATATGCAACATCGCACCGGGTTGACGGAAATTAAAGCGGGAATAGCTCAGTTGGTAGAGCACGACCTTGCCAAGGTCGGGGTCGCGAGTTCGAGTCTCGTTTCCCGCTCCAATTTCCAGTCAGAATTATCTATCTCCAGGCCAATTTGACAGCGTACCATTACGTCGGCCAGTCTAGCTGTTAGGTAAGTTTGTAGGACTTTTGGCTGGGTGGCAGAGTGGTCATGCAGCGGACTGCAACTCCGCGTACGCCGGTTCGATTCCGACCCCAGCCTCCATTAGTAAATCCCCGATCATCGCATTGCCGGCATTCATCCGGTTCCGTAAAGTAGTATCGCAAAGCCTCCGCACGTCCAGCCCGGGTGGCGAAATTGGTAGACGCAAGAGACTTAAAATCTCTCGACCATCGGTCGTACCGGTTCGATTCCGGTTCCGGGCACCATAATTTTCTCCACTGCCAGATTTTGTTGCGCACTTCATATTCTTAATCCTTCTTTATGTCGGCTGTTTCCTGTTTCCCCGTCGCTCTCTCTTATAGAACATACGCATGAGCGCTTTGATCAACTATTGCATTTCGCTTCAATTGGTATGGAAAAACCGGCCACTCTGCTGGCCGAATCCGGTGAGCTTGTCGGTTATTGCGGTGTCGAGCGGTTTGGGTTACTCAAAATTTATGAGCTGGAGTACAAGGTTGTGAGGTGGCGTACCGCCGATTCTCTGGACGGTATTGCAAAGTATTTGACGCGCAATCCTGGGTTAATTTTTGTTGCCGAACACGCAGGCAAACTGATTGGCAAGGTATCCCCAAGTCGCCTATTCAGGTCCTGGTTGACAATGAGTCGGCGCAGAAATTCCGCAGCAAGCGTAGGTGGATCAAACGCCAGGACATCGAGATTTTTTTATTCGTGAATGATGCGGATAGTAAGGCATAAGTGATGTTCACATATCTGTGACTGAGAATCTGCACTGATTTGAAGGAGATCACCAAAGCGTGAGAAAAAACCCTGCAATGCAGCTGCCACTGCGGCGCTGTGAGGTTTCTGATCGAACCTGATTTTCCGAGCTGACAACGTGCGACTGCTCGATTTGCCCGCAAGAACGCGCTGAAGGTGGATGTTAAGAAACCGATTTCAGACTGTTCAGTAGGAAATATTTCCTGACCGAGTACGATTTTCATACACGCACTGTCCGACATTTTTTTGCAAAATCTGCGGTATCTATCCCTTTCATCGCAATTGTTCCACACCGAACTCATATGGGATCAATGTCTTCTGCCTTGCACAAATTGACTCCGGCGCAATTCCCGTGCGGACTACCGACGGCATAGGCATGCTCTATACCTTGCAGAGCCTGACCACAATTCTAACGATGACAGCGGCTGACAGAGATGAGATTAGTGCCTATCATGGTCACATGAATCTTCTTTGCCGAGTCAGAGCACATTGCCGTGTCAATCGAAATCTGGGAATTGTTGAGTTACATCGTGACTGTCATTGGTCTGCCGCTGGCGATTCTGGTATTCCTCTTCGAGCAGCACAAGGAGCGTGAGAACGAAGAGGAAGAGGTCTACCAGCTGTTGTCTGACAACTATCAGGATTTTCTGAAGGTAGCGCTTGAGAATCCTGATCTGCGTCTGTTTTCTGTAGAAGTGACTGCATTAAATGAAGAGCAGAGGGAGCGCCAGCTCATCATCTTCGCCATGCTCACATCGCTGTTCGAACGTGCCTTCCTGCTCCTGCACGAAGTCGACATGGCCCCCAAGCAGGCGCGGCGCTGGAACTCCTGGGAGGACTATATTCTGGAGTGGTGCCAGAAGCCCAACTTCCGGGAGAGTCTGCCCAAGCTGCTGCGCGGCGAGGACCCCAGCTTTGTTCGCTATGTGCAGGAGCTGATTCGTTCGGGCAAGACACAAATCTGAACTGTGGAAGCGGGCCCGCTGACACAGGATTTTTGGATCAGTCAGCGGCCACGGCGTGCGCGGGATCTGGTGCCTTGGGCACCGCTTTCTTCAACAGCAGCAGCAATGGCGCCGAGCAGATCACCACCCAGAACATCAGCTTGAAGTCGTTCAGATAAGCGATGGTGGCGGCCTGACGGCTGATTTCGGCATCGAGCATGAGCAGCACGCCTGCGCCATTGCTGACAAGATCCTGTGACACCTGATTAAGACTGACCCCCAGCGATGCCGCCGTGACGTTTTCGGTCAGATAGGCGTGGTTAGTCGACATGTGTCTGCTCAACAGCGCCATCACCACGGAAATACCGACACTGCTGCCCATGTTGCGTGAGAGGCTGAAGATACTGGCACCCTCGGCGCGGTATTGGGGGTCGAGGGTCGCGTAGGCGATGGTGCTCAGCGGCACGAAGATGAAGCCCAAGCCAAAGCCCTGCAGCATCCCCGTCCAGATCAGTGTGTGAGCCTGCACCGACGTATTGAAAGAGGTCATGGCATTCAGTGAGATGGCCGTGCAGGTCAGCCCGGTCAGTATCAACAGGCGTGCGTCGATGCTGTTGGCGAGGCGTCCGACCATCACCATCGCCAGCATCGTGCCTACACCGCGCGGCGCCATCAGCAGGCCCACATCCAGGACGGGGTAACCCATCAGGGTCTGCAGGAATGGCGGCAACAACGCCATGGTGGCGAGCAACAGGATGCCAATGAAGAAGATGAAAATCACACTGGTCATCAGGTTGCGGTCGCGAAAGATGGCCGGCGACAGGAATGGATGTTCGGCGCGCAGTGTGTGAATGGCGTACATCCATAGCGCCGACCCGGCCAACGCGCTGTAGAGCAATATCTCTCTGGAATCGAACCAGCCCTTGCCCTCGCCGCGATCCATCAGCAGTTGCAGCGCGCCGATCATCAGCGCCAGCATGGTAAAGCCAAACTTGTCGAAGGGGCGATCGGAGCGCTCCGAATCTGGCATGAATAACAGCATGGCGACAAAGGCGAGAATGCCCAGCGGCACGTTGATGTAAAACACCCAGCGCCAGTTGTAGGACTCGGTCAGCCAGCCGCCGAGGGTCGGGCCCAGAATCGGGCCGATCATTACGCCCATGCCCCACATCGCCATGGCCTGGGCGTGTTTCTCCTTGGGGTTGATGTCGAGCATGGTGGCCTGCGCCATCGGCACAAGCGCGGCACCGCAGCAGCCCTGCAGAACTCGGAACAGCACCATCTGCTCAATGGAGGTGGCCATGCCGCAGAGTACCGAGCTGAGCGTAAATCCGCCGACTGTGAACAGGAACATGTTCTTGCGCCCGAAGCGGCCCATCAGCCAGGCGGTAGGCAGGGTCATGATGGCTGAGGCCACGATGTAAGAGGTCAGAATCCAGGTGATCTGGTCCTGTGTCGCGGAGAGGCTGCCCTGCATGTGCGGCAGGGCGACATTGGCGATAGTCGTGTCCAGCACCTGCATGATGGTCGCCAGCATGATGGCGAAGGTGATCAGGCCTCGAAAGCGGATCTCCTTCGTTGGCTCATGACTGGTGTGTGCGCTGGCAGGCGCGAGCGTGGAGGCCGGTGCAGCGTCTGCCGACGTAGCGGATGCAGTGGACATGGGGATTTCTCAAGCCTCAGTTCTGGGCAACCCAGGGCAGAGTGCGGGAACGTCCCGTGTCGATGTCCACGACCGCACTCATGCCGGCTGACAGGGGCAGTTCACCGTCATAATCCTCCAGCGTGATGTTGACCTTGATGCGCTGCACGACCTTGATCCAGTTGCCGGAGCTGTTTTGTGCCGGCAGCAGAGAGAACTCCGCACCGGTGGCCGGGGTGATGCCATCTACTTGTGCCTGCCACACCTGATCGGGGTAGGTATCGATGGTCACGGTAACTGGCTGTCCTGGACGCACCCAGGTCAGGTCGGTTTCCTTGAAGTTCGCTTCCAGCCAGATCTGGCTGTCATCGACCAGGCTGAAAAGCTGGGCGCCGGCCATGACATATTCACCCTCGTGTACAGAGACGTTGGCGGCAATACCGTCCACCGGGGCACGGATTTCCAGTTTGCTGATGTCCAGGCGGATCTTGTCCAGTTCTGCCATGGCTTGCAGATAACGCGGGTGTTGTTCAGTCGGCATGTCCGGATCGATCAGGCGAGTCTTGGCCACTTCCAGCTCCTGACGACGCGCCTCCAGCTCGTTGGCCATACTGCGCCAGGCGTACTCGGCCTGATCGAACTGCGCGGCAGGGATGGAGCGGCTCTCCACCAGCTGGCGAATGCGCTCCATCTCCTTGCGGCGGTATTCCACATCATCCTCTGCCTTGCTGATGTCCAGCTCGCTGTTGAGGATGTCGGCTTTTTCACCTGCAATGCCGGCGCGCACATTGGCGAGGCTGGCCTCGGCCTTGGCAAGGGCAATGCGATAAGGTTCGTCGTCAATCCGGAACAGCAACTGGTCCTTGGTGACGCGATCATTGTCACGGGGAATCACCTCGATGACGCGTCCGGCAATCTCGCTGCTGATGGCGATGATGTCGTGCTTGATATAGGCATTGTCGGTGCTGACGTAGCGGCCACCCTGCAGGTAAACATACAGCGATACCGCGGCGATCACTCCGGGTACCAGCAGGAGCAGGAGCAGGTGTTTGATAATGGCTAAGGCTTTCATGCTGTCATTGTCCTCATGACGGGGATCTGCAATCTTTCAATTCGGTTTTCAGGGGTGCTTCAGTTATCTAGCAATTGATGGGTTGCCAGCGTTTCGCATTGTCGGTCTGTGTCACAGAGGTTGGTGCGTATGCGCAGCAACACGTCCATGAACAGTTCTTCCTGCTCGGGGCTGACGCCCTCCATCGCATGGCGTCGAATCTTTTGTCCCAGTTGCCCCAATGACGCCATTACTGCCTTGCCTTTTGGATTCAGGAAGACGCGCTTGGCGCGCCGATCATCGGGATCATCGCGACGCTCTATCCAAGCTTCCACCTCCAGGCGATCCAGATGGCGTGCCAGAGTAATGGGGGTGATCTCCATCAGTTGAGCCAGCGTCTTCTGTTGTACGCCATCATTGCGCAGCAGATGGACGAGCACCGACCACTGAGCACGGGTCAGGCCGATCCCCTGTGACTGACGATCGAAGCTCAGGCGCAGCAGGCGGGCGACATCGTGAATGGCGATGCCGAGGTTCTTGTCAATGTCGATTTTCATAATGAGGCACATTATAAGCTTGCTTACTATATTCGGGCAAGGCCAAGTTTTGCCTGAAAGGCACAGACTTACAAGCGCATACTGACCAGCTCAGCCTGAATTAAGGGTGCTAAAAAAGTGCAGGGAGTGTTGCGGCGTACAGAGCGGCAGTCATAAATGGCGGTTAAGCTTGACTAGTCCTGTCATATGGCAAGAGAGTTGCTTAGGATTGAGAGAGACCCTATGGAGGTTCGCATGATCTGTGACATTTTGATTATTGGTGGTGATGGTGATCTGGCGTTCCGCAAACTCTACCCAGCACTCTACCATTTGGATCTCGATAACTGTCTGCCGCCATGTCAGCGGATTATCAGTGTCTCGCGCAACGCTGCAGCGGCCGAAGGTTTTGCGGAAAAAGTTCGCAGCAAACTGATCAAGTACACCGGCGGGGAAACTCTCGATGAAGCTGTCTGGAGTCGCTTCGCTTCGCGTCTCCAGCACATTGCCTTGAACGCCACCAGTGAGGCCGAACTGGCGCGGCTGCGCCGCGAAGTGTTTACCGATCCCGAGCGTGACCTGATTGTTTATCTGGCCACACCTCCGGCGATCTTTGCGCCGATCTGCTATTCGCTGTGGGCGGTCGGACTGGTGCGCAAAAACATGCGCATCGTCATCGAAAAGCCTCTGGGCAAGGATCAAGAGACCTTCCTGCAGATCAATACTAGCCTCGCCGCCCACTTCAATGAAGAGCAGATCTACCGCATCGATCATTATCTCGGGAAGGAAACGGTGCAGAATCTGCTGGCTATGCGCTTTGCCAATGCACTTTTCGAGCCGCTGTGGAACAGCCACTATATCGACCACGTGCAGATCACTGCAGCGGAGACCGTCGGCGCCGAGGGGCGCTGGCAGTTCTATGACGAGGCGGGAGCGTTGCGCGACATGGTGCAGAATCATCTGCTGCAACTGCTATGTCTGGTGGCCATGGAGCCGCCGGCCTCGCTGGCGCCACAGGCGGTGCACGATGAAAAACTGAAGGTGCTGCGCAGTCTCGCCCCGCTGACACGACGCGATGTTCAGGAGCACACAGTACGCGGCCAATACATCGCCGGAAACAGTGGTGGACAGGCGGTGCCAGGTTATACCCAGGAGGAGGGCGCTCGAGTCGGAAGCTCGACCGAAACCTTTGTGGCTATCAAGGCGGAGATCAGCAACTGGCGCTGGACAGGCGTGCCGTTCTACCTGCGTACAGGGAAACGAATGCAGAAGCGCTTTTCGGAAATCGTCGTGCAGTTCAACGAGGTGCCACATGCCATCTTTGCCGAGCAGATGCGCTCGGGGACAGCCAATCGATTGGTGATTCGTCTGCAGCCAGAAGAGGGAATTCGTCTGCACCTACTCAATAAGGTGCCAGGTCTTGACGATGCTATGCCGTTGGAAATGGTATCGTTGAACTTGTCGTTGTCAGATGTCTTCACCCAGCGTCGGGTACCGGATGCTTACGAGCGTCTGCTGCTCGATGTGATGCGTGGCAATTCGACCTTGTTCATGCGCGCCGATCAGGTGGAGGCTGCCTGGCAATGGGTCGATGGCATCACGGCTGGCTGGCAGGTCGGTAAACAGCGGCCGATACCCTACGTCGCCGGCAGTTGGGGGCCTTCCGAAAGCATAGCGCTGATTGCCAGAGACGGCCGCAGTTGGCAGGAGTAGGCATGAGCTGGACCTTACATCCCTATCAAAGTAATCAGACTCTAGTGCTGGAACTGGCCGCCAGCATCGCTGCGACGCTGGCAGGAGCAATCAGCGTGCGTGGCCGGGCTGCACTGGCCGTCTCCGGTGGCGGCACGCCTCGTACCCTGTTTGATGCGCTGGCAGTGATCGACATACCCTGGTCACAGGTAGTAATTACATTGGTAGACGAGCGCTGGGTAGACGAGGCCGATCCGGCCTCCAATGCGCTACTGGTGCGTCGGCATCTGTTGCGGGCACAGGCCGCTGCTGCGCAATTCATGGGGCTCAAGACCGATGAGCGCGACCCATTTTCAGCCGTAGCCGGTGTGGACAAACAGCTGCGGGAACGGGTTTTGCCATTGGATCTGGCGGTGCTTGGCATGGGGGAAGATGCGCACACGGCCTCTTTCTTCCGAGCCGCCGAGGGGCTTGATGCAGCCTTGGCGCCGGACACCACGACCGCCTGCTGCGGGGTGCGCCCGGTGCGTGCGCCGCACCCGCGCATGACCCTGACACTGAATACACTGCTGGACTCACAACGGCTGCTGCTGCATCTGGTCGGCGCCAGCAAACTGACTGTCCTGAACGAGGCCATGCAACCCGGAGCGGCCGCTGAACTGCCTGTACGCGCCCTGCTGCATCAAGAGCGGCGCCCGGTGGAAATCTATTACGCAGCGCGAGATTAGGAGAGAGTCATGCATCCCGTCGTCGAGAGAGTGACCAGCGCCATCGTGGCGCGCAGCCTGGAGTCGCGCCGTCTTTATCTGCTACGTATGCAGCGCACCCGCGAGCTGTTGCCGCCGCGCCGCACGCTGTCTTGCGGCAATCTGGCCCACGGTTTCGCGGCTTGTGGCGCGCAGGACAAACAGACCATTCGCCTGATGCAGAGCGCCAATCTGGGGATCGTCACCGCCTTCAACGACATGCTCTCAGCGCATCAGCCGCTGGAGTCCTATCCTGATCTCATCAAGGCTGTGGCGCGGGAGGTAGGTTCCAGTGCGCAGGTGGCCGGTGGCGTGCCTGCCATGTGTGACGGGGTGACCCAGGGTCAGCCTGGCATGGAGCTGAGCCTGTTCAGCCGCGATGTGATCGCCATGGCCACCGCCATCAGTCTCAGCCACAACCTCTTCGATGGCGTGCTGTGTCTGGGGGTCTGCGACAAGATTGTGCCCGGCATGCTGATCGGCGCGCTGCAGTTTGGTCACCTCCCAGCTGGTTTTATTCCCGCCGGGCCGATGCCCTCGGGCATTCCCAACAAAGAAAAAGCCATGGTGCGGCAGCGCTTCAGCCAAGGGCTGGCGAGCAGCGAGGAGTTGCTGGAGGCGGAAGCGGCGTCCTACCACAGCCCGGGGACCTGCACGTTCTACGGCACGGCCAACAGCAATCAGGTGCTGATGGAGATGCTGGGTGTGCAGCTGCCCGGTGCCTCGTTTATCAATCCGGAGAATCCGCTGCGTGCGGCGCTGACACGGGAGACGGTGCAGCGGGTCATCGCCGCTGCCGATGTCCGGGGCGCACATGTGCCGTTGTCGGCCATGGTGACGGAGAAGAGTCTGGTCAACGCGCTGGTGGCCTTGCTGGCGACTGGCGGCTCCACGAATCACACCTTGCATCTGGTCGCCATCGCCCGTGCCGCCGGCATCGTGCTGACCTGGCAAGACTTCGATGCGCTGTCGCAGGTGACGCCGCTGCTGGTGCGGGTCTACCCCAATGGTGAGGCGGATGTGAATGCCTTTCAGCAGGCGGGGGGCATGGCATTTCTGGTGCGCGAACTGCGCGCCGCCGGTCTGCTCAACGAAGACGTGCAGACTTTGATGGGCCCGGGGCTTGATGCCATGGTGAGCGCGCCCCAGCTCGATGCCAAAGGCAAGGTGCAGTGGTTACCTCATACAACGCCTTCAGGCCGCCCGGATGTCCTGCGACCCGCGACCGATCCGTTTGACCACCACGGCGGGCTGCAGCTGGTACACGGCAATCTCGGCGAAGGCATCATCAAGACCTCGGCGGTCAAGGCACAGCATCGCCGGGTACAGGCACCGTGCGTGATTTTCGACGATCAGGATGCGCTGGCAGCGGCATTGCAGCGTGGCGAGTTGCAGCGCGACTTCATCGCTGTGGTGCGTTTCCAGGGACCCAGGGCCAACGGTATGCCGGAGCTGCACCAGCTGACGCCGCCGTTGGGAGTGCTGCAGGATCAGGGTTTCAAGGTGGCCCTGGTTACCGATGGGCGCATGTCCGGTGCCTCCGGCAAGGTGCCAGCCGCTCTCCACATGAGCCCCGAGGCGCTGGACGGTGGGCCGTTGGCACTGCTGCGGGACGGTGACATCATCAGTCTGGATGCGAACAGCGGGATGCTGGAGGTGCTGGTGAGCGCCGAGGAGCTGACGTCGCGCTCGCCGCAGGTGCGGGCGCTGAGTGCCGACGAGCTCATGCTGCGTGGCACGCTGGGGCGCAATCTGTTCGAGTGCTTCAGGAATGACACCAGTCCGGCGAAGACAGGCGCGTCGGTATTCTAAAGAGCCCTTGTGGGAGCCTGCCTGCAGCGAACGCAAAGGCGAGCGGAAATACATCAGCAGGAAATAATTGACATGCCAACACTGAGTGAAATGTTGCACGCCACGCGGGTACTGCCCGTGCTCACGGTCCATTCGGAGGCCGAGGCGGTAGCCGTTGTCGACGCCCTGGCCGCAGGTGGGCTGACGGCGGTCGAGATCACGCTGCGGACTCCTGCGGCGCTTGGGGCCATTGCGGCGGTAAAGAAGGCAAGGCCGGATTTTATCGTAGCGGCAGGGACGGTGCGGACGGTCGCGGATATGCGCGCCGTCGCCGCAGCGGGCGTGGATTTCGCAGTCAGCCCCGGGTTCACGCCGACGCTGTCTGCCTGCGCGCGGGAACTGCAACTGCCGTTGCTGCCAGGCGTCAGCACGCCCTCCGAGATCATCGCAGGCAGCGAGTGCGGACACACCTGCTTCAAGCTGTTTCCGGCCGAGGCAGTAGGCGGAATGGCCCTGCTCAAGGCGCTGATTTCGCCATTTGCAGGCATCGAATTCTGCCCCACAGGGGGCATTGGCCTGCACAATTTCCTCGAATATCTCGCGCTACCAAATGTAGTGTGCATTGGTGGCTCTTGGATGGTGGACAGCAACCTCATTCAGCAGGGCAAATGGGAACGCCTCGAAAAGCTGGCTCGCGAGTGCGTCCTGGAACTGAACAAACGTTGAGGAAATGATTGTGAGTCAGCAGCTGGCACAAACCAAAGACTGGGATCCGTCCAATGGCTGGCACGTCGTTGCCGACATCGGCGGCACCAATGCCCGTTTCGCCCTAGCCACCCAGACCGAGGCATCATTGCAGTGCGTCCAGGTTTTTCGCTGTGCCGATTTTGTGCGTTTTGAAGACGCCCTGGCAGCTTATCTTCAGGGGGTTCGCGGCCAGCATGCCCCGCAAGTGCTCAGTGTTTGCCTTGCGGTGGCCGCAGCGGTGCATAAGGATGTCATCACACTGACCAATCACCCCTGGCAGTTCAGCCGCCGCGCGCTGCAGGCCGAGCAGGGAGTGCCCGTCCACGTTTTGAACGACTTTACCGCTCAGGCTCTTTGTCTGCCCTTGCTCGGAGATGCTGATGTGCTGTGGTTGCGGCGAGCGGCGGGTCGCCCCGGAACGGCAGCGTGCACCATTGCCGGCCCCGGCACCGGGTTCGGCGGTGCGACGCTGACGCCAGCGGGCGAAGTCATCGAATCTGAGCCCGGTCATTGTTCCTTTGCGCCGGTGACGGAGCACGAACTCAGGCTGTTGCAGGCATTGTGGCGACGCTATCCGCGTATCGGCGTGGAACAGCTGCTTTCTGGCCCGGGCCTTGCAAATCTGTATTGGGCGAATGCGGTTGTGCGCGGCACGCCACGTGAGCTGGAAGCGGCGGCCATTGTGGCGGCGGCTCAGCAGGGGGATGCGCTGGCACTGCAGACGCTGCGCGATTTTTCCGGCATCTTGGGGTCGGTGTGTGGCGACATCGCCTTGTCCATGGGCAGTCTGGGTGGCTTTTATCTTTCGGGTGGAGTGTTGGAAAAAATGGGCGCCTTGTTCGATCAGACACTGTTCATGATTCGTTTTGTGGACAAAGGTGCTTTTCAGGGCTGGTGCTCCGAGGTACCGGTGGCCAGAGTGACACTGGCCTGGCCGGGTCTCCACGGCTGTGCCCGTCATGCTCGTTTGCAATGGCACTCGCACACCGCCAGCGGAACCCTGTCATGACTCCTTCTGCAAGTCCTATCGCCATCGATCCGGACTTTGCAGCCCTGCGCAGGGGCTGCGCACAGCTCAGCGGCACCGAGGTGGATGACCTGAACGAGTTGTTGGCTCTGCATGGCATCGCCAGCGAGTACATCGAATATTCCGGCAAGGTCGCCCAAATTCCACTGGCGGACCGCGTGGACATTCTGGAACTCAAGGGCGTCCGACTGTTTGTCGGCGAGCGACTTGACCATGCCGCACTCAGCGCGCAAAGCCTCGCTCTGACTCAAGACCCGTGGCGCTCACTGCTGCCTCCAGTGGCAGTGCTCAGTCCCGGCGGGCGCGAAACCGTGGACTTGCATTTCAGCGAGACAGATCTGGAGATGCGCTGGCAGTGGACCATCGACTGCGAAGACGGGCGCCGGCTGACGCAGGATTTTCTGCCGCAGGATTTGTCCGAAATTGCTTCCCTGAGACTGAATAACCAGCGTTACAGCCGCAGACAACTCGCGCTTGCACCGCTTCGGGATGGCTCCATGCCCTGTGGCTATCACCGCCTGACCCTGAGCCGCGTCGCCGCACCAGGCGCTGCACTGGCAGACTCGCTGGCGCACCCTCGGTCAGCTATCCCGCTGCCTGCCATTCCCCTGATCATCGCGCCGGCACGCTGCCATGAACCCGCCTGGGTCAAGGGCGGCCAGCGTCTGTGGGGCTTTTCGGTGCAGCTCTACGGCCTGCGGTCGCCGCGCAACTGGGGCATCGGTGACCTGGGCGATCTGCAGGAACTGATCCACCTGGCGGCACAGCAGGGTGCCAGCTTCCTGGTGCTTAATCCCTTGCACGCCCTCGACCTGCAGCATCCCGACAATTGCAGCCCCTACAGTCCTAATGACAGGCGGCGCCTGAATCCGCTCTATATCGACCCGACGCAGGAAGTGGATTACCGCGATGCGGTAGCATTGTGTGACCGGGCGGAGACCGAACGCCTGCAGGCTCTGCAATTACGCTTGCAGCAGCGCGAGACAATCAATTATCGTGCGGTCGCCGAATTCAAGCTGGCGGTATTGAGGAAGATGTTCCGGCATTTCCGGGACAGTCATCTGGCGATGGGCAGTGGCAGAGCGGCGCTCTTCGAGCAGTTTGTGGCGGCGCAGGGCGAGTCCCTGCAAGCGTTCGCGGCAGATGAGGCCGTGCGTTGGCCCGTGCTGGACGGCGAGACGAGCGATCCGCGCTTCACGCTCTACACACAGTGGCTGGCGGAGACTCAGCTGCAAGCCTGTCAGCGTCTGGCCAGCGCACTGGGCATGCGCATCGGGCTGGTGCGCGATCTTGCCGTGGGGGGAGATGGCAGCGGGGCAGAGGTCTTGCTCAACAAGGATTTGTTCTGCACGCGGGCCAGCATCGGCGCGCCACCGGACCCACTGGCACCACAAGGCCAGAACTGGGGGCTGCCACCGCTTGATCCGCTGCATTTGCAGCACAGTGGCTACAATCATTTTATTGCATTACTGCGGACCAACATGGCGCACTGCGGCGCGCTGCGCATCGACCATGTGATGGCGCTGATGCGGTTGTGGTGGTGTCCGCGGTTTCCAGGGCGGGGCGTCGGGGCCTATGTTCACTACCCCGTGGATGATCTATTCGCGCTGCTGCGTCTGGAGAGTGTGCGCAATCGCTGCATCGTGATCGGCGAGGATCTGGGAGTGGTCTCACCCAAAGTGCGCGAATATCTGGAGGCCTCGGCGGTATTTTCGAACGTCCTGTTCTATTTCGAGAAATACGATGGTTTCAATTTCCGCCGTC
>CAIOZF010000062.1 GCA_903862645.1 uncultured Gammaproteobacteria bacterium | reverse complement strand
TGAGCGGGTAGTAGATCATGGGTTTGTCGTACACCGCTTGGAGCTGCTTAGTAACAATCCGAGTAAGGGGATACAAACGCGAACCAGCTCCCCCGGCTAAAAGAATTGCTTTCAAGTTAACGACCGCTGCGGAAAAACGTAAAAGCGAAAAAGGATAAACAAGATACCCGCCACAGCAAAGATGGCAATCGCTTGAATCAGCGGGTGCGGATAGCCCAACAAGTCAGTAAACACATACAAAATGCTCAGATTTGTAAGGTAGCCGGCCAAGTGTGCCTGAAGATAACGTGAGATTCCACGCTTGTGCGACCCTGTGTAAGAGAAGGCGAATCTCGAATGTCCGAGATATCCAATAATCGCACCGATCGGATACAAGAAGCCAACGGCAACTTTGGGATCCAACCAACTCCAAGTCAATAGAAGATAGAGGCAGTATCCGAACAAGTTCGTTAGCACTCCAACAATTCCGAAGGAAAGAAATTGCTGGGGCGTGGCCAATTTTAGAGATAGCATAGTCTTTTCAGTCATCCAGAACCGCCAGACCGAAACCGGACTTACCATAACCGTTGCCGTTGTAGAGCATGTAGCGACTGCCGAGGTGATCAAACACATAAGGGTACTCAATCATCTCCGAGTCCCAACCGCTACTTGAAACATCTATTCCTGATTGGTTTAACAAAAGCTCCCAGTCGCCTTCGGAACGTTGGCGCGCAAAGCCGATTCGATATTTTTGCCCAGTACCCCTTCTATACGAGAACCACATTTCTAACGCACCTTCAGCGTTCCTAACCACGGTTGGTCGCGAGAATGCTTGGGCCACGCCGAGTTGGTATGGCACCGCCAGTCCCTTGCGGGTCCAGAAAATCCCATCTCTGGAACTTGCCTGGTTAATCACATGTAACATTTCGCCGTTTCCAGCATCCCAAGCGAGGGTTGATCCGTACCACATTTGAAACTCACAATTCCCTAGATCAATTACCCACGGATACGAGAGGCTAATCGGGTCAGTCGAATCTACTCCAAGAAACGGCTGAGACGAATCTAAAGTCAAGTTCAACTTGCTATCAACCTGAAAGCGACCGATATCTCCGCGCCAATGCGAATCTGCGGGACTTTGCCAGCCCATGAACAACATATATCGCTTGTCTTTAACTGTGTAGCAGTTTCCTATGCTTACGCCGTCAGCGTAAAAACTGCTGGGAATGCCGTGCTCAAAAACCGGCCAGAAATGTGTTTCAACTACACGACGCTTCACTATATCAACGTCTACCGCACCAACCGAGGAACGATTCGACGAATCTCTTCCACTAAAAAATACCCGATAAACATCTCCACCCAGAAGCAGAGGTAGCGGATTGGCCGCATGAGTGAGCAGCTTTGGGTGTCTGGCGATTCCGTCCGGGCTGAAAATTAAACCATGCTTGACCCAGTGTATCGTCATATGCCGCGAAGTCTTGAACTCGGGACCTTTGACCGGTCGGTCGACGCACCTAAGTAGACGCCGTCTGGCTCTGCATCAGAGAGCAACAATACTCCAGCGCCAATAACACAACGATCACCCACCTTAATGTGATCACGAAGCGTCGCGTTTACTCCAAAGAAACATTGCTCGCCTATGTCTACACCACCAGAGACCACCACATGAGAAGCAATGAAAGTGTGATCACGGATAACGGAATGGTGCCCAATATGATTCCCGCTCCACAGTGTGACATTGTTCCCAATGCTTACAAACGGTTGAACGGTATTATCTTCAAGAATGAAGCAATTTTCGCCAATTTGTCCATTATTCAAAACAGACGCCCGGCTGCTAATGTAACTGGCAATCTTGTAACCCTTCGCTTTTGCGGCTAGAAACTTCTCTTTCCTCAGAGCATTGATTTTTGAATAACCTAATGCAATGAAAAAAGAGTGGCTATCAGGTGGATAGGCTTGAGT
>CAIOZF010000061.1 GCA_903862645.1 uncultured Gammaproteobacteria bacterium | reverse complement strand
CAGGGGATTGGTGATTGGGATAGCTATATTGATTTGCTGAACAGAGCTATGTCTCAATCTGCCAATCTCCCCTATTGGCGACTTCTCCCCCTCATTACCCAGTGTCCTCTCCCGGTTGCTCGCGAGGCCCTTTTGAGGAAGCTACAAGAGAGGCTCGATCCTTCGGACCCGGGCAGGGCAGCGTCAGTCTATCTCAGTGTTCTGCATTTGCTTGGTCAGAATGAGAAACTTGCTAGCGCTTTTGCAGATCTGTCTGAAGCGTTGCCCAAGGATTCGAAGCGCTATTTTGAAAGATTGGTTGCCCTGAAGAATGGTCAAGCTGTGTTCAATCGCTTTTGGTGCCTAGGCTTGTCGAAGACCGGCACGACAAGTTTTCATCATTATTGCATGAGCATTGGTTTGCTTTCTGCGCATTTTACGAATCCTTATTTGCATTTCTTGGTAACTCGCGAAGACGCGGATGTTTTTGACATTGTCTCTGACACTTCAGTTGTTCTGTTGGCGCGCGCTTCAGGTGTACCCCAGGGGCGGGGAATTGTTCATACCACCCGCCGCTTTGACGGCTGGTCACGATCTTATCTCAGTCACTTCGGGCGCATCTTTAGTGTGCCCAATCCAACCTTTGAAGGGCTCAAGGATCAATTCGAGCAAATGGGTGCGTTTCGCTTTGGGCAAAGATGGACAGATATTCACTCCGGGATATATTTCCAATTCAAGACCCTTCGTGAGGCGTATGATTATCACCACGATTGGGTTCGAGATCTGGCAAGCAAGGGAATGCCATTTCTAGAGGTTCCGCTTGAGGCACCGAATGAAGTAAAAGCGGAATTGATATCGCGCTTTACTGGGCAAACGGGTTTAATTGCCTCGTACCCTGTTTCAAACAAGTCAAGTCGCTTGTTCTGAACCAACCGATCACTGGGTCGTTGAAGCGCTGCCATTCGTGCTTTCCGCTATGGATTGTGATCCGCCACCGATAAGCTGCCTTCGAATTTCTTCATGCAGCCAGAGCTCCTTAACAGGATGTGTAAGGCGACTGCTGCTGATTTCAGGCAGTTTCCAGTCTCGCTGCCAGGTGATGTTAGATAACTCTATCGGCGTTGTAACTTTCATTCCCTGCGCCAAGGCAATCGTATGAAAGAGGAATTCGACGAACGGGGCTCGGAACGTTTGAGACCTTGATGGAGCTGTATCGACATGCAGCATGTGTCCGGACGCGATAACCAGTTGATCAATGCAAGCAAGAAGTCTCTTGCTCATTCTGGCGGCACATACCAGCGAGCGCGACCAAGGCAGTGGAAGCAAATCCTGAGGCACGTATTTCCACCAGTACCAGGATTCAAGCTCACCAGTTGTGTTGATGATGTTTTCCCGGCTGATCAAGTCTGCGGAAGGATGCTGTAAGTCAATCTGCTGGATTATCTCTGCGCTCGGTATGAAGACATCTTCTTCAATAAACCAAACGTGGTCATACTGGAGGTTGATCCGGTTGAAGTAGTAGAAGGCCTTGTCCCACGCGACGACGCGAGATGGTTTTTTGAAGCTGGGTGAAGAATCATAGTATCCAGCGGCGAACGCATCGGCGTCATCTATTGAAATGACTTGTATGCCACCGATTTCCTGAAGACTGTCTCCCGCATCCGGCAACAGATAGACGGCATAGCCTAGGCCAATGAATTCACGGTAGAAGTTGATAATGTGGTCCGGTGGCCGTACACGGCACAGAACGATAATTGCCATCATTGTTCTAAACGCACTTTCTGCAAAACCTAACGGGTCTGTCTATATGAAAGCTAGCTGTCGATACCTTAAATTATCATCGTTATGGCTGCTAGAACCTTCAAGACAGTTTGCTGGGCTTTTCGATTCTGGTCAACACTGCAGCGCTTCAGATAATACCGGGTGATTTCACTGCAATGAGTGCGGCATGATTGCACTTCGGTTCAGGTTCCAGCATTGGGAAAGCGGCCTGGATGAAAGGAGCCGTTTCCGGATGTACCATGCTTGGGTCCTATTCAATCCAATCCAATACATCATAGCTAGTTCATTTTCCGAAGCCGCCAAAAGATAAAACGCATCAAGACATTTTCCAATCGCCATGATCTGAAAGGCCAAATACCATAAGTCTGGCGCAGATGCCGGATTCCAAGAGTGTTGGACAAGTTACGATCGCGTCCAGCGTTTACCAGATCTCTCAAAGCTTCCACGCTGCTGAGTGGAAAGTCT
>CAIOZF010000060.1 GCA_903862645.1 uncultured Gammaproteobacteria bacterium | reverse complement strand
TTAGAACTTGAGGTGAAACTAAGCGAGGCAGACAACAAGATGTTGCGAGCAAAACTCGCCGGCGACCTTCTAGTCTATAGCTGGTTCACAAGAGATAACGATAACGCTAGAATTGAGCATAGGAATGAATTGGCTGTGAGAATCGCCTCAGCCCTTGAGTTGGGTTCGAGCGAGAGAAGTTTAATCGGAGCCCTGAAGGTTGGAGAAAAGCCGCTAGCTCCATTTCATTGGGAGTTAGAATATCCAGAAGTCTTCAGAAGCGGAGGTTTCAGTGTTGTAGTCGGTAATCCTCCGTTTGCGGGAACTAACACGATCATCCAAGGAAATCAGCCGGGTTACTCCGACTACTTGTCTAGAGTCCTATGTGATGGTGACGCAGGTCGGGCTGACCTCGTTGCATTCTTTTTCCGAAGAGTATTTACTATCATAAAAGGTGGCGACGTCAGCCCGGGGACATGCTGTCTGATAGCTACAAAATCAATACGGCAAGGAAAGACTCGAGAGGCAGGCCTGTCGTGGATAAGGCAAAACGGGGGATTAATTTATGATGCACAGCGAAGGGTGGCTTGGCCTGGCTCGGCGGCTGTAGTGGTTGCTACTGTAGCTCTTTCAAAGGGCGCCCTCGCTTGTGATCCCAAGATTGATGGAAAGCGAGTAAAGCGAATCAACTCGTTCTTATTGGATGCGGATATCGAGAAAACCCCATCGCCACTTAAGGCTAACTCTGGTCAGTCATTTGAGGGTTTTAAGATATATGGCTCAGGCTTCATATTTGAGGACGAAAATATTGCTGCAACATCGCTAAAGAGGATGCAGGAAATTTTCGATTTAAGCCCTGTTAGCAGGGAAAGAGTGAAAGTTTACGTCGGAGGGGAGCAGCTTAATTCTCAGCCGGTATTTAAGCCGGAAAGGTATGTGATCGATTTCGATGACATGTCGCTTCAGCAGGCCTCGGCGCACAAAGAATTAATCGATATTGTACGTCTCAAGGTGAAGCCGGAGAGAGATGTCTGCAACAGGCCGAAGCGCAGGGAGAATTGGTGGCAATACGCTGAATCTTTTAGTGGGCTTAGGCGTGCGCTGGCTGAATCGGATTACGCCCTGGTTGCTAGCCGTGCTGCTACCAAATACCTATCCTTCAGTATTCTTCCTTCGAATTACATATTCTCCGTTTCTTTGGTGTGTCTGCCCAAGTCTAATTATGCACGATTTGCTGTCTTGCAGTCAGGTATTCATGAGGTTTGGGCTAGGCTTTTCGGATCATCACTTGGTGACCAATTGAGATATACACCGACTTCCTGCTTTGAAAATTTCCCATTTCCTACGTTAAGCGAGGAATTAGAAATTATTGGAAAGGAATTCTCAGAATTTAGAAATATGGTGCAGACTTCATTGAATTTAGGCCCAACTGCTTTGCTTAACGCCGTGCACGACCCCAATAATCACTCCACGCTAGTTGTGGAATACAGGGAAAAGATGCGTACATTAGATGAGGCTGTCCTGGGGGCTTATGGTGCGCGCACGATAGCATTGGAGTACGAATTTGTTGGCGACTTTATGGATGAAGATATGCCAGGCGAAGTTAGGTATACTTTTGCCGAAGCGACAAAGGAGGCGATTTTGA
>CAIOZF010000059.1 GCA_903862645.1 uncultured Gammaproteobacteria bacterium | reverse complement strand
CCGGTTCAAACTTCCGGTTCAAACTTCCGGTTCAAACCCCCCGGTTCAAACCCAGCAGTCATTGCGAAGGCCCGCACTCACGCCATGCTCAATCAGCAATTCAGAGTCCTCAGTCTCAATATCCACAAGGGTTTCGCCCTCGGGCCGAAGCGACTGGTACTCAGCAAGATCCGCCAGTGCCTGCGCGACAGTGGAGCCAACATTGTGTTTTTGCAGGAGGTGGTGGGCGCCAACCGCAAACACCAAAAACAGATGTCGAGCTGGCCGTCGCAGACCCAGCTGGAGTACCTCGCCGACACCGTCTGGACACACCACGCCTATGGCAAGAATGCGATCTATCAGCACGGTCACCACGGCAACGCCATCCTCAGCGAGCTCCCATTCGTGGGCTGGGACAACATCGACGCCTCGGTGCTGAGCTTCTCGCAGCGCGGTTTCCTGCACGGGACCATCCGTAACACCACTACCCACGGCGAACACGGCGTCAACCTGCACTTGATCTGCGTGCATCTGGGTTTGTTCGAGCGCGAGCGCAAACAGCAGATCGCGCACCTGGTGCGCCATATTCATCAGAGCATCCCTGCGTCCGAGCCATTGATTCTTGCCGGCGACTTCAACGACTGGCGCAAGACCGGGCATCGTCATCTGTTGGAAACGTTGCAGTTGACCGAGGTGCATGAGCACACCAAGGGCCACTGTGCTCGGACCTTCCCAGCGTTTCTGCCAATGCTAGCCATGGATCGGATCTATGTGCGGGGCGCACGGATATCGTTCTGCGACAGCATAGCGGGAGAAAACTGGCGCGAGTTCTCGGACCACCGGGCACTGCTGGCGGATATCCGCATCGCGCTCTAACCGTTTCAACGAATTGGGAGCAACCTTTGATCCTGTCCAATGCCATACTGTGGATACTGCCTCCCCTGCTGATCGTCATGGCAGTGCTGACTGCGGGGCACGCGCTGCTCAACAAGCGCGATTCCCGCTCAGCATTCGGCTGGATCGCCATGTGCATCATGCTGCCGCTGGCCGGCCCCATCCTGTATTTGCTGTTCGGCCTCAACCGGGTCGGCAAGCGCGCCAGCAAAAGTTACCTTGTGAAGCTGTTGAAGGACTCCAGTGACACCCTGAATGAACCGCCGAACACCGATTTCCGGCCGTTGTCGATGGTCGGTGAGCGCATCGTGAAGAAGGGGCTGAGCTCCTGTGACGAGGTCGTGATTCTGGAGAATGGTGAGGCGCTTTATCCCGCAATGCTGGAGGCGATCAACACCGCCACAAAGCGCATCCTGCTGGGCACTTATATTTTTGACAACGACGAGACGGGCCGGCAATTTGTCGATGCACTGGGCGCCGCTCGAGCGCGCGGCGTGGAAGTAAAAGTCATCATCGACGGCATGGGCGAATTCACCAGCCTGCCGCGCATCGGCGGCCTGTTGCGACGTCAGCAGATCGACTTCGTGCGCTTCAATCCAATCACTCTGATTCCTCCGGCACTGGACCTCAACATGCGCAGTCACCGCAAGGTGCTGGTCGTCGATGGCGTCTACGCCTTCACTGGCGGTGCCAATATCGGTGATCGCCATCTAAGCGAGCGGATCATCCGCCGCGACCGTGCGATGGACATTCACTTCCGCCTGCGCGGGCGCATCGTCGATGAACTGGAATGGGCTTTCCGCCGCGACTGGCACTACTGCAAGGGCACTCGTCATCTCGGACCGTATCAACACTGCAACCGCTCTCATGCGGACGCGCCGGCATGGAGCAGGCTGATTCTGGATGGGCCTAACAAGGACGTCGATCGCATCAACGATCTGATCCTGGGCGTTGTCTCGGCAGCCCGCCACAAAGTGTGGATCATGACCCCGTATTTTCTGCCGACGCGGGACCTGATCGGCGCGTTGCACGCGGCGTATCTGCGTGGCGTGGACGTGCAAATCCTGCTGCCCGGCTACAACAACATCAAACCGGCGCATTGGGCTGCCCGCAATTTTTTACGCCAGATTCTGAAATACGACATTGACGTTTTCTATCAGCCCCCGCCCTTCGTACACTCGAAGCTGCTGCTGATCGATGACCAGTATGCGCTGATCGGCTCCGCGAATCTGGACCCGCGCAGCCTGCGCCTGAACTATGAGTTGGGAGTGGAATTATTTTCCCATGAAGTGAACGCGCAACTGAGTCTTTATTTCAGTGCCCGGCGTCAGCAGGCTCGCCGGATAACCAGGGAAGAAATTGAGCAGCGCTCGGTGCCGGAGCGATTGCGGGATTCGATTGCATGGTTGTTTTCGCCGTATCTTTGACTCTGATCAGGGGAATCGCGAGCAAGCGCCCTCCCACCAATCGGCGGCTACTAAACCCCCATCTTCTCGACTACACTTCAGATGAACTCACCCACGGAAACATCAAGGAGCCACCGATGAGCACTTACAAGACCATACTGGTAGCGATAGACCTTTCCAACGAATCCGACAAGGTGATTGCACGCGCCAGACAGCTGGCCGATGGCAACGCCGCCGGCCTGAGCCTGATTCATGTGGTCGAGCCTGTGTCCGCCGCCTACCCGATCGATGCCTATGCCATCAACATCAGCAAGCTGCAGGAAGAGGCCATCGAGATCGCCACCGAGCGCATGGCCGACATCGGCAGAGACTTCGACATTCCAGCCAATCGCCAGCACACCATGGTCGGCACCGCCGCGACCGAGATCCGTGCCAAGGCTGAAGAGCTCGGCAGTGATCTGGTGGTCATCGGCAGCCACGGCCGTTCCGGCTGGAAACTGCTGCTGGGTTCGACTGCCAACAAGCTGCTGCATGGCGCACACTGCGACATCCTCACAGTGCGCGTTGGTGACTGAATGGGCGACCCCTATCCGCATCTGCTCGCACCTCTCGATCTGGGGTTCACGCAGTTACGCAACCGTGTGCTCATGGGCTCCATGCACACGGGGCTGGAAGACATTCCCGACGCTCATCAACGCATGGCGGCGTTTTACGCCGAGCGGGCGGCGGGTGGCGTTGCGCTGATCGTCACCGGCGGGTTCATGCCCAATGCCCACTGCCTGCCAGCGGGCGAGAGTCCTGTCTACCGACAACCTGGTGCTCTCGACAAACATCGCGTAATCACGGACGCCGTGCACCAGCATGGCAGCAAAATCTGCCTGCAGATTCTGCATACCGGCCGCTACTCCCGCACCGAAAGCCTCATCGCCCCGTCCCCCATTCAGGCGCCCATCAATCGTTTCGTGCCCGCAGAGGCCACCGAAGAGCAGATCCTCCAGCAGATTGAGGACTTCGCCGAATTCGCCGGATTCTGTCAGCAGGCGGGTTACGATGGCGTGGAGATCATGGGCTCGGAAGGCTACTTCATCAACGAATTCATTGCCCGGCGCACCAATCAGCGCCAGGACCGCTGGGGCGGCAGCTTCGAGAATCGTATCCGCCTCGCGCTGGAGATAGTCCACTGCACCCGCGCGCGGGTCGGACCTGACTTTATCATCATCTTCCGCCTCTCCATGCTCGATCTGGTAGAGGGTGGCAGCAGCTTCGACGAGACGGTGCTGCTCGGCAAAGCTTTGGCTACCGCCGGCGTCACACTGATCAACACCGGCATCGGCTGGCACGAATCGCAAATCCCCACGATCGCCACCAAAGTGCCCCGTGCCGCCTTCACCTGGGTGACGGCGAAATTCCGTCAAGAGTTGCCAGTGCCGGTCATCACTTCCAACCGCATTAACACCCCGGAGGTGGCCGAACAAGTGCTCGCGCGAGGCGATGCCGACATGGTGTCCATGGCGCGTCCCTTCCTGGCTGACGCGCAGTTCGTCAACAAGGCCGCCGCCCAGCGCAGCGACGAAATCAACACCTGCATCGGCTGCAATCAGGCCTGCCTCGATCACATTTTCAATGGTCAGCTCACCAGTTGTCTTGTCAATCCGCGCGCATGTCACGAGACCGAGCTGACGGTCACACCAGCACGGCATGTGAAGAAGATCGCCGTGGTCGGTGCCGGCCCTGCTGGACTCGCCTTCGCCGTCACCGCTGCCGAACGTGGGCACCAGGTGACACTCTTTGATGCGGCATCTGAAATCGGCGGTCAGTTCAATCTAGCCAAACGCATTCCTGGCAAGGAAGAATTTCACGAGACGCTGCGTTATTTCCGCGTGCACCTGCAGAAACTGGGTGTCACGCAGCAGCTGAATTGCCGCGTCGATACAGCCATGCTCAATGCCGGCGACTATGATGAGATCGTACTCGCCACCGGCATCGCACCGCGCACGCCGGCGATACCCGGCATCGCCGAAGGCGTCGCACGAGGACAGGTGCTGCGCTATGTGGACGTCATCACCGGGCGCGCCACAGCGGGCAAACGCGTGGCCATCATCGGCGCAGGCGGCATCGGTTTCGATGTGGCCGAATTCCTCAGCCATGGCGAAACCTCGACGAGTCTGGATATTCCGCAATTCATGCGCGAGTGGGGCGTGGACATGACTCTGCACGCACGCGGCGGCATTGAGGGTGTCAACACCGACGTCGAACCATCGCCGCGCCGCATTTACCTGCTGCAGCGCAAACAGACGAAAATCGGCGCCAATCTGGGCAAGACTACCGGCTGGATTCACCGGCTGGGGCTGCTGAAGAAAAACGTGCAGATGATCTCCGGCTGCGAGTACGAGCGCATTGACGCCAGGGGCCTGCATGTTCGCCTCAACGGCGAACCCAAGGTGCTGGAAGTGGACAGCATCGTGATCTGCGCGGGGCAAGAACCGCTGCGGGAATTGGTGGAAGGGTTGCACAAGCCAGTGCATCTGATTGGAGGGGCCGATGTCGCCGTTGAGCTGGATGCCAAACGGGCAATTGATCAAGCGACGCGGCTGGGGTTGATTATCTAGTCGCCTGCATGGCTTTCAAAACTTCGCTGCAGCACTAGTTATCACGACGAGATCCGTGGCACGAACTATTCAGAAGCTGCAACTTGAAGGCATGATGAACCGCTCAGGCCCTGCCAAAGGCTGGTCACTGGGAAGTCACTAATATTGATTAGGCTTCCTATAATTCAAACTGCGTTGCAGGCGCTGATTCTTTGACCGCCAGAGTGGCGAGAGCACTGTACGCCTGCAGAATATCCTTGCTACGATCGTAGACTGTCGATTCGATCTCCAGCATCCCAAGCACCGTGTTGAAGTAATTGTCATGGGAAAAAGACGCGCCCTTGCGGGCGCGCAAACCTTCCTCATTGATCGGTGCAAACGACTCACCAAACCACATCACCGAGGCAACATGCTTCTGTGAATCGGGTGCGATCATGTAGGGCAACCCATGCAGATAGATCCCGAGCTCACCCAATGACTCACCATGGTCACCCATGTAGAACATGGCGGTGGAAAATGTCTCGTCATAAGGCTTGAGAAACTCAATAACTCTCGCGAGGAAATGATCGGTGTACAACACCGCGTTGTCGTAAGCGTTGATAATCTCCTGCTGGGAACAGGCCTCCAGCTGATTGGTCTCACATACAGGTGTGAAGATCTCGAAGTCCTTGGGATAGCGTTTGAAATAGGCAGGCCCGTGGTTGCCCATCTGGTGCAGGACGATGACGATGTCGCTATCCGGTTTCGAAGCAATGTACTCTTCCAGCCCGCTGAGCATCCCCACGTCGCGACACTCGACATCACAGACCGGGTTGACTTCGGCACTGCGGAAATCCTGAAACTCAGTGCCAGCCGCGACGCCTTTTGAGTCAGAGTTGTTGTCTCGCCACAGCACATTGACGCCGGCATGCTGAAGCACGTCCAACAAATTCTCCTCACTCTTTGCCTCGTTCACGTCGAAACCCTCACTGCCATTCTGGGAAAACATGCAGGGCAGTGACAGCGCTGTCGAAGTCGCACAGGAATACATATTCGAATAGCTGACGACGTCGTGCCTGGCCAACTCCGGGTTGGTCTCTCGCTCATAGCCGTTCAGAGAGAAGTGATCCGCTCTCGCTGCCTCGCCCACCACCATGATCACCAACTCACGGGTATGATCAGACAGCGGAATGCGCGCATCACCGCCGATCACAGCTCGCGGACCACTGGCAGTGCTGTCCAGTTGTTCGTCGACATAGAGGCCGGCCGCGTAAATTAAACTCAATGGATTCGCGTAATAGCGTAGTACCTTGTGTTCTCTGACAAAGCTGGCATAGCTGCCTCCCATCAACATTACATTGGCGACGATCACGACCAGCAACACACCTAGAAACTTCAGGCGCTGCAGCAGTTCGATGCGAAACGGATGGCAGCGCAGATTGAGCCTGTACACAATCACCGCAGGCAATATGCCTAGCAGGCCGATATAGGCGAGCAGTTCTACACTGAACAGGTCAGCGGTCTCGCGCGAGTCGGTGGCTATGACGTTTTGAATCATCACGGAATCGATGATGACGTTGTAGTTGTTCATGAAATAGCTGGCGCCTGCGGCCAGCGGAAAAATCAGCATCAACACAGGCTTGAGGGTGAATTTTGTGAGTATCAGCCCCAGCACCAGTGCGTTGACACTGGTCAGCAGCAGCAAGAGCGACGTCAGGAACGCTGCGTTGTTCGCATTGAGTGGGTACTGATCAAAGATATTGCGGAAGAACGCCAAATTGTAGACTAGCGTAAACAAGACCGACACTATCAGAATGGCCAGCACGCTACTTCTGGTTTTAGTGTCCGGAGCCACTGCTGCAACAGGAGCGAAAACTGTCTGCAATACTTGGCTCATACACGAATTCCTATTGAGTGTGGTAATAGACTTTGAGAGCATTCTGCCAGCGAGCTCTTAAGGAACTCTTAAGTCCGCAGTTGATGTCACCCAACACACTACCTAGCTCCACCCACAAGGAATATGCGTTTGACCACACTGGAAGTCCGAAATTGGTATTTTTTAGCCTCCTTTGCATTTCTTGCAGCAGTGGCCGTACTGGAGTTTGGCGGCGGCGACCTAGTTTTCGCTGACTGGCTATTTCGACTGCAGGGTGGGAGCTGGCAGCTGCAAGATGCTTGGATCACCAACAATCTGATCCATGATCAGGGCCGCAATCTCGTTGGCATTGTGCTGTTGTCAATACTGTTGGCAATCGCGCTGTCGTTTGTAATGACACCACTACGCGCGTATCGAGGCGATTTGATCTATGTGCTGGTGACAGCGCTGGCGTCTGTCGCCATCGTTAATATCCTGAAGGAAACGACGCACGTCGATTGCCCGTGGGACCTGACCCGTTACGGAGGCGACAAGCTCTACGCTTCGCTCTTCGAGGGCGTGCCAGTGAATCAGGAGCCCGGTCGCTGTTTTCCTGCCGGGCATGCCAGTGGCGCGTATTGCTGGCTGGGGCTGTTCTTCATCGTCAGGCGCCGCTTCCCTTCCTTGCAGTGGCAAACCCTCGCCGGGGTCATGACCGTGGGCCTGGTGTTCGGAGCCGCACAACAACTGCGAGGCGCGCACTTCCTGTCACACGACATCTGGACAATCTACCTGTGCTGGATGACCGCTGCGCTGAGCCTCGCGGTGCGCGACAGACTACAATGATCGGCATTTCCCTTCCGGTCCGATTTAAGAATCTCTCAGCGGAGACCCCGCAGGAAACTGACCATGACAAAACCTGACAAGCCTGGCCTGACACTGGGCATAGCACTCCCGACCGAACGCCTGCTGAAAGGGTTGGGCATCACCTGTGTCGTGTTACTGCTGATTCACATCGCACTGACCATCTGCCACTACCGCTGGATCGAACTGCCATGGCTGCTGCGGCAATTATTCGATGTCGATGAAGAGGAAAGCATCCCGACCTGGTTCTCATCGGCCGTCTTGCTGCTGGTCGCCGTGGTGCTGTTTTTCATCTATTCCCTGAAGCGAGGTGTGAGGGACTCCTACGCGAACTCCTGGGCCGGGCTGGGCGCCGGCTTCACGTTTATGTCCATCGACGAGATTGCGGGCTTCCACGAAACGCTCAACAGCATGATTGAGATGTCCTGGGCCGTGCCGGGACTGGTGGTCGCCATGGTGGTTGGTCTGCTCTATCTGAAATTTCTCTTCAGCCTGCCAGCCGCTACCGCCATCCATTTCATAATAGCAGGGGCGATATTCATCGGCGGGGCAATCGGGGTAGAGCTTGCCACGGAGCCGTTCCTCTACAACGACGAGCTGGACACCTTGGCCTACAACTTGTGGACGCCCGTCGAAGAGGGCATGGAAATGGGGGGAGTCATTTTCTTTCTGGCCGGGCTCTTCGACTACCTGAAGAGCACCTTTCAAATGGAGTTCAGCGCCACAGCAACGGGCACGAAATAGCGATTGAAGCGCCCTGGACGGCACCGCCTCTTGGACCGCACTATCGCTTCACCACGCAAGTCATGGCCGCTACGGTTACTGCCCCAATAGATTTGCGGGGGAGAACTGATCGGTCAAGACGCGCAAGCTCTCGTCCCAATCGGGTTTGGTGGAAAGCCGCACGGGGAATTCCAGAATGTCGACACCGTAGACCTTCAACGGCTCATAAAGCGCCTGTGCATTCTGTGACAGAGTACCCTGCAGGGGCAGTGGTTTTTGCTGCGCAATGATCACCCGATTCCCCGAGCCGGACAGCTTGAAGTTGAAGAACTCACCGAACACAGACTTATAGGTGACGGACTCGTGAGAGTAGAGATTACTGGTGGAGAAGGTGTTGGCCACCAGCACGCCATCGGCAGTGAGAAGTTGTTTGACCTCCTGGAGAAACTCCTGAGTCAGCAGATGCTCGGGAATGTATTCCCCGGTGAAGGCGTCGAGCATGATGAAATCATACTTTGCCCCCTGCAGCCCCGCACGTTTGATGAACACCCTGGCATCGACCACATGGGCCTTGAGGTTGTCATCTTCCGTGAAACTGAAATAGTCACGCGCCACGTTCAACACCGCCTGGTCGATCTCCAGCACATCGATCTTGGCATTCGGGTAGAGCTGGTGCAGCGCCGTGGGCACTGTGCCACCGCCGAGGCCGGCGATCAGGATGTTCTGCGGATTGGGATTCACCAGCAGACCGGCCATGGTCATGCGGGTGTAGTGGAAGATCATCTCCTGCGGGTCGCGCATGTTCATGCAGGTCTGATTGCGCTCGCCACGCACGGCGTTGAAGATCAGACAGCGGCGGCCATCGACCTCGGTAACGATAATGTTGCGGTACACCGAGCGCTCCTCGTGGATCACTTCGGCAGTGGCGAATCCGGTTGACAGAGTTGCCATCAGGCAGCCCAGCAGTCCGAGACGGTTCAGGAATCTTGCAGCTGTCATGATTATTGTGCTCCTTGTTTCGCCGCTACGGGGCTGTCTTTGGTGGGCTGATCGCCGACAGGAATCTTGTGAGTGATCAGCACGGCCGCCGCGAGGAACAGCAGCGAACCAACCACCCCCCACATGATCTGGTCGATCTCGAACCAGAGCACAAAATAGAACGACGTCATCAGCGTGCCCAGCGCACTGCCGAGGGTCGATACGAAATACAACAGACCGGCCATGCGTCCACTGTGTTCCTGAGAACTCACCATCAGGCGAATTGAGTAAGGCGACACCATGCCCATGAAGCAGATAGGCAGGAAATACAGGAGCGTCGCTGCCACCAGCGACCCATAGCGAGGGTCTTCGATGCTGAGGAACACCTTGGTCATCGTCCATTCCCCGAGGAAGATGATCGGCAGCGAGAGGATCGCGGCCAGCAGGAAAAACAGGGCAAATGTATAAGGATTGGGATTGCGGGAGGACAAGCGGCCACCCCACAGATAGCCGAGCGAGAGTGACAGCATGAAGATGGTAATGATGCTGCCCCAGACATAGACACTGCTGCCGAAGTAGGGAGAAAGCACGCGGCCACCAAGGAGTTCGATGGCCATGATGGCAAAGCCGTTGATGAAAGCGGCGCAGACGATGACTTTACTCATCAGGGATTGCTTGGCGGATTCGGTCACTTTGTTGATTCTTCTTGTGTGATGTCAGGTGAGGATGCAATCGGGAGCCTGAAAATACGTTATCTCCCCGGGGCGGTCAAGGAGACAGCGCTGCGCGCCAGGCAGCGATTGCCAGCCACGCTGAGGCAGGCGTATCCTTGCCGCGCAGCGCGAGCCGCTCCTCCAGCCGTGCCGGAGTCTTTGCCAAGCAGCCCGATTACACGCCAATTTTCCAATGATCCCTGGGGATCAGGCCTATTCCATGTCCTCGCAAAAACCCTCTGCGGACGGCAGTGCACCGTTGCGCCTGAGCCTGTTCAAGCTCGCGGGGCCGACCATCCTCGGCAATCTGCTGCTCTCGCTGGTGCATCTGGCCGCCATCAAGATCGTCGCCAGTCTTGGCGCCGAGGCCGTGGCCGCCGTGCTGGCAGCAGACCGCATCTACATGGCCATGCAATTGATCATCTTCTCGATCACAACCGGCACCACCGCGCTGGTCGCCTACGCCTGGGGTGCCCGCAATCCGGAGGAAGCCGACCGGGTGATGAAACTGTCGATGAGTATCGCACTGGTGGCCTCGCTGGCGCTGTGCGTGCTGATCCAGTTTGTAGCACAGCCGCTGGTGGGCATTTTCGGGCTGCAGGGGCCAATTCTGGCCGAGGCGGCTGAGTACCTGAAGGTGCTCGTCTACTTTAACGTCAGCTTCGCGTTTCTGGCCGTGATCAGCGCAGGGTTGCGGGCTGCCGGCGATGCATTGACCCCGGTCTATGTGGTTGCCGTCGGCAATGTCGTCAACGTCATCCTCGCTTACGTGCTGGTGTATGGGGCCTATGGTTCGCCACAGTTTGGCGTCATGGGCGCGGCCTATGCAGCAGGCATTTCCTACCTGCTGGTCGCCGTGGTCTTCATGGCGCTGTGGCGCAGCAAGCGCCTCATCCTGAAACCACTGGCGCAACCCTTCTACAGCCGCGAGAGAGTCAGGCACCTGGTGCGCATCGCCGTGCCAGCGGGCATCGAGCAGACTTTTTTCAACGTATCGATCATCGGCTTCATGTGGGTCGTGTCCCTGTATGGGACGGAGGCTTTCACCGCCTACGGGATTGGCGTGAACATTCTCTCGCTGTCGATCGTCATCGGCATGGGCTTTTCCATTGCCACCTCCACCATGGTTGGTCAGCAGCTGGGAGCCAGACAACCTCAGGAGGCGGAGCGGGCCGCCTGGCGCAACTTGCGCATTGCCTTCGGCATCATGCTGGTGATCGCGATTGTGCTGGGGAGCAATGCCCGCAGCATCGGCAGCTTCTTCATCGACAGCCCGGCGATTCTGGATTATCTGGTGGCACTGACCATCATGGTCGCCATCGTGCAGCCCATGATGTCGATCGAGTTCACGCTCGGCGGGGCCTTGCGCGGCGCCGGCGATACACGTTCCCCGGCACGCATCATGGCGGTCGGGATTGTGTTTGGTCGGGTGATGCTGACGGCAATTTTCTATTTTGCCGGCCTGAGTGTGTATTGGGTGTATGCGGCGCTGATCGCGGATTACGTCATCAAATCGGTGATGTATCTTTATATCTTCAGGCAGGGGCACTGGAAGACGGCCTTCGAGCGCGGCCGTCAGGCGGCGTCCGCACAGGCGTGAGAGACGGTTCAGAAATCCGAACGGGCGCTGACCATCTCGCACATGCTGTGCAGACTCAGCACCTTGTTGATCATGCTGGCAAAGCGCGCATCGCGGGTCAGTCCTTGATGGTAACGGTAGTAGATCTGCTGGCCGATGACGGCGAGGCGGAACATACCGAAGCAAAAGTAGAAATCGAAACGCTCCACCGCCAGCCCGGTGCGTTCGCTGAAGCGGGCGACAATCTCAGCACGGGGCGGTGCGCCCGGCGCATCACTGGGCATGGCGCGGAAGCTGCGGTGATGCGCCGGATCGGTCGCCTCCACCCAGTAGCCCAGCGTACAACCCAGATCCATGAGCGGAGGATAGTCCTTGCGGATGACGATGCCATCGATACAGGACATCAGGTAGAAATCGCAGCCGAGGACGTCCTGATCGGTGCAGAAATGAAGAGGCCGGGGAGCGTATGGATACACTTGCTCCAGCGCGGAGAGAATCCGGAACTAGCGCCCCATATCATGCGCCGATTTGACCTTGCTGCCGAAGGGAGGGCGGCGCAAAACGTATTGGTCCTGACCCACCGTCAGTAGATAGGTGAGATTGGAGAAGCCCCCAGGGAACTGGGTGACTCGCCAGGCCGACTGTGGCAATGCGTTCAACGACAGACCCAGAGCCGGTGTCAGATACTCACGCAGGCGGGCAACGTCGAGTTCCTCCCCCGCACGCACCGCAGTCGGCCTGTCCCGCAGATCGTCTTGAGAGTCGTCCATCACCACCATGTTCGCCAACGGCCTCTTTCACTCAGGCATCTGCATCCGTCTCAGCGATACGTGATCAGCTCGCGCAGTTGAGGTTTTTCCAGATGCGCAAGCCCGTTAAAAAGTGTCAGGGAGACTCGCCCCCCACCATAACGCAGTCGCGAGACCGAGCTGTTGTTGACCATCCAGTTGGCGTCGATCACCTGGGCGTCTGGCAGCCGCAGCACGCGCTGGAGAGCCAGCGCGATGACGCCGCCCGAAGTGGAGACCAGCACGCGACTGCCATCAGTATGCCGCGCCATCAGCTCGTCAATAGCTCCATGCACGCGAGACTGAAACGCCGGCCAGGACTCGAACTCATGATCATCTGCTGTTGGCACCAATTCGTCACGGATCCACTTGGCAGTGGTCGCCTCAAAGATCTGCTGGAACAGCTTGCGATCAAGGATCGGCAGTGTCGGCACTTTTTGCTCTGGGACTGCGGGGTCTGCGGGATGGTGGTCACGCAAGTAGATGTCGATCAGCGGCGTACCGTTGTATTCGTTGAGGCCGGGATGCACGGCAATTTGCGCCGCAGGTGTGTCGACCAGTGGCAGCAGTTCGACGGCGGTCTCGCGCTGGCGCAGCAGTTCTCCAGCATAAATATGGTCGAAGCGCTCACCGTTGTCCTGCCAGTATTGGGCGAGAATTCGAACCTGCTGTACACCGAGGGGGCTCAACTTGTCGTAGGACTCGGCGCCAAAGGAAGCTTGCCCATGGCGCACGAAAATCAATTCACTCACAGCTCATCACACTCGCAATTTCGTTAGGGTAAAACGGGTGAACCGTCTGCCGGGTGACTCCCTACGGGCGGGCAAAGCGCGCCGTGTGGAAATCGGTATTGCCAAACAGTGTCTCGATGGCGGTGACGCGTTTGAACAGATGCCCGACATCCAGCTCATCGGTCATACCGATGCCACCATGCAACTGCACTGCTTCCTGACCAACCTTGCGGATGGCCTTGCCCACGCGACTCTTCGCGGCCGAGACAGCGCGCATTTTATCCGCGTCGGGGGCATCGCTGTCCAGTCGCATTGCGGCCATCATCACGATGGAGCGGGCCAGCTGACATTCGATGAACATATCGGCCATGCGATGCTGCAGGGCCTGAAAGCTGCCGATGGCGGCGCCGAACTGCTTGCGGGTTTTGCTGTACTCGACGGTCTTGGCCAGCAGGCTGTCAAGCGCCCCCACGGCTTCTGAACATACGGCCAGCGTGGCGCGATCGACCACCGTCAGCAACGCCGCATGTGCATCGCCTGCGCTACCCAGCAGCCGCTCGGCGGGGACTTTGACCCGACTGAAGCTGATCTCAGCCGCCCGGTGTCCATCGACATTGGTATAGCTGTGCCTGTGAATGCCCGGACTGTCGGCCGCGATAAGCAGGACCGAGATACCACCAGTGTCACGATCGGCACCTGCAGTGCGCACGGAGACCAGCAACTGGTCGGCATCGGCGCCATTGAGCACGAGAATTTTACTGCCGTCGACGATAAAACTGTCGCCTTGACGCACGGCAGTCGTGGTGACGCTGGCCAGGTTGTAACGGCTGTCCGGCTCGGCCAGCGCGCAGGCCAGTTGCAGCCCGCCCCCCATGATCTGCGGCAACCACTCGGACCTCTGCTGCGCACTGCCCAGCTCGCTGATCAGGCCGCCACCGAGCACCGCTGTAGCGACAAACGGCTCGACCACCATGGCCTTGCCAAATTCTTCTAGTATCACCGTGAGATCAGTGGCGAGGCCGCCGAAACCATCATCCTCGGCCTTGAATGGAACAGTCAGCCAGCCCAGTTCCGCAAACAACTGCCAGTTCTGTTCGCTGAAACCTTTGGGACTCGCGAGAATCTCCTTGCGGGCGTCAAAACCGTAGTGGCGTTGCACAAATTTGCTGACACTTTCCTGCAGCATCTGCTGCTCTTCACTGTATGAAAAATCCACTGTGCTGCTCCGGTATTGGCTGCTCTGGCCTTAAAGACCGAGCACTGCCTTGCTGATGATGTTGCGCTGGATCT
>CAIOZF010000058.1 GCA_903862645.1 uncultured Gammaproteobacteria bacterium | reverse complement strand
TGCAATTCGAACTGCTCGCACAGCTCGGCCATGGTCTTGTCTTCCCGCAACGCGGCCAGCGCCACGCGGGCCTTGAACGTCGGATTGTGGGTACGGCGGGTGCGCCGCCCCGATGCTTTCTTCTTGACCATCAAAAACTCCTTTTCGCCAGGCTTTCCGCCCAGCATCATGCCCGGAGTTTCCACTGATAGCGCTGTTCAGATTTGCGGAGCCACTTCTAGGGCTACACCGTGCGCATTCTCGACATCCCTGAGGCGGAAAGCCGCGAGCTGATCAAGCAGCTATCGCACTACTGCGTGGAGCAACGCTTCCAGTACACCCACCACTGGCAACTGCACGACCTGGTGCTGTGGGACAACTGCTCAACCCAGCACAAGGCGACGTTCGATTACGAGCTGCCGCTAAGACGGTTGCTGCATCGGACGGTGGTGATGAATGCGGACGCTGGGGGGCGGAAGCAGGTGGGGGCGGCGGCGCAAGCCGCAGGGATGTAGCTCGCCTCTAGGCAATACCCACTTCACCCAGGCTGCGCAGTCCATCCTGCAGTCTGATAAACGTTTGCAACTGGCCGGACTCGGTACCCAGACACTGCATGCCCAGCATCAGCGGCTCCGAGCCTAGGCCCAGGCTGGACATGCCCCTAGTCGGGGCATACCCGAAGCCTAGTGCGTTTTCGGCCGCGGCAGCAGAGTTCCTTTCCAGATGGAACTGCAGCAGCGCATTGGTGATCTCCCAGATGCAGAGTCCGGAGATTTCCTGGGAAGGCGTGACAGCCGTTTGACGCAGATCCGGTGGTTCCTGCCTACCAGCGGCGACAAATGCCGTTTCCGCCGGACCATCTGATTCTGCTTCATCGCCGGCAACCGGTGAAATGGCGGAAACTGGCGCTGTACCCCGAGATTCTTCACTGGCCATCGAGCCGCTCTCGACAACAGGGGATATCACTGTCTGGAACGTACGAACCGAGATCAACAAAGAATCGCGCGTATTGCCCTGAGAGACAACAATGATCGAGACGTCCTGCCCATCCCCGACAGCCAGGATATCATTGGAATCCGTAGCAGCCGGGAGAGCATCACTCTCGACTGAGATGGCATCTTCTGCCGCAGAGAGAACGGGTTCGCCAGCCGGGATGACCGGAGCCTCGTCGGAACCCTAAAGGGTGATCGTCACCGTCGTGGCTGTCCCATCGAAGGTACGAACGTTGATGCTGTCGGTAAGCCATTCGCCGGTCTTCAGATCCTGGATGGCTGCCTGATCATTTTCCGCAGAGTAATCCCAGCCGCCTAGGCCGGTCAGGATCAGCGCGCAGTGGCTGCTGGCTAGAAACCCGGCTGGTATGAGGATTCGCCGACATCAGGATCGTTCACCAACAGGGTTCCACTGGCCGTAAAGCTGCCGGCGTCATCGACACCGATATCCTCTCTCACCTCGGCAATGCCCTCGCTCAGAACCGGCAGGTCGTTGCTACCGACGATCGTGATGGTGACGGCGGTGGTTGCGCCGTCGAAGTCGGTGACGGTGATCGTGTCGATCAGGGATTCACTCTGACGCAGGCTCTGTGCCGCCGGCGGGGCGTTGGCAGCTGCGTAGGTCCACTCGCCCGCATTGTTGAGCGTCAACGCGACATAAGTACCGGTGTGAATACCGGAGCGGTAAGTCGATTCACCCGCATCCGGATCCATCACTAAGAGCGTGCCCCGGGCTGTCAGGTGTCAGGTCACTGCGCCACTGCGCCACTGCGCCACTGCGCCACTGCGCCACTGCGCCACTGCGCCACTGCTGGGCCAGCATACCGGGGAGTTTTACCGTCGGGTGCTAGTGTCCCGAATCGTAAGTTCATTGAATTCTAATTGAACATGAACAAAGTCACCCTGCATCGGAAAAGTGTCGAAATCGGTGCCAGACAAGGCGCAAAGCG
>CAIOZF010000057.1 GCA_903862645.1 uncultured Gammaproteobacteria bacterium | reverse complement strand
CTGGTGGTTCACGGATCAGACGTTGACCCAATGGAAAAGGTGTCACTGGTGAAGGCGCTGTTTGCGGCACAGGGAGGTCATCAGGCGCTCGTGCAAAGCTGCAACGAACACCTGCGACATGAGAGGCAAAACTGGCGTCCCGTTGCACGTGCAATGTTTGTTCCATTACGAAGCGCTTTGGTCCAGCTGGTCGAGATTTTTCAGTTGCAAAGTACGGCTGACTCCGATGGGTTGCTCTGCCTAGCCAAGGCACTAAAAAGTGATCCATTGGACAGAGACTATTTGAGCATTGCTGGCGTCGCTCCCAACACTTTGCCGCGCGAATGGCATGCCCTCGTTCATGACCATGTCAGCGACACACGAGTTTTCAACCGACGCCAATTGGAGGTCGTTGCCATTCTTGAACTGGCAAATGCAATCAAGGCGGGTGAAGTTTTCGTGAGCGGTTCGTTGAACTTTGATAGATTCTGGGATCGCTTGCCATACGAAGCGGCTGACTCTGCCGCCGTCGCGGCATACGCTACGTCACGTGGATGGACCGATGGCGCCGACGGGCTGGTCCGCGCAGTCAAAAGAGCACTTGACCAAAAAGCTCACTTCCTGGATACCGCCGTGGGCACCGGCCATCAGGCATATCTTCAGCGAGGAAGACATGGGCGCCCAGTCGTAAGTCGACTTCGGGCAGTGGGTACACCCGCAACTGCTGTCGACCTTGAAAGCCAGATCATGGAGCACATGCCCGAACGAGCGGTGTTAGAGGCCATCTCAAATACAGAGCATTGGACACAATGGGGACGGTACTTCGGACTGCCATCCAGACTTGGCCCTCAAATTAAGGATGCACGCCACCGTTACGTGCTGACAACCTTTGCTTACGGATGCGGACTCGGGCCCACGGAAGCAGCACGACATCTCGGCGGGACGGTCTCAGCAGATCAACTGGCGTTTGCAGATCGGCGGCACGTCGACATCGAAGATCTGCGCGCGGCCTCTGCGGATTTGATCAACCTGTATTCCAGGTTTGAGTTACCGCAACAATGGGGGACGGGAAAATCAGCGGCTGCAGATGGCACCCATTTCGAGACCTACGAAGACAATCTTCTGGCTGAACATCACATCCGTTACGGCAAAACTGGTGGCATCGCGTACCGCCACGTGGCGGACAATTACATCGCGCTGTTCAGCAGCTTCATCGCCTGCGGAACCTATGAGGCGACACACATTCTGGATGCGCTACTTCAAAATCTCTCCGATGTGCAGCCCAGCCGCGTTCATGCTGATACCCATGGCCAGTCCGCGGCCGTCTTCGGTCTGGCTTATCTGCTCGGAATTGAGCTTATGCCACGCATTCGGCGATGGCACACGTTGAATTTATACCGGTCTGACAATGGCAGCAAGTATTCAAGGATCAATTCGCTGTTCTCTGGAACTGTGAACTGGACGCTGATTCAGGAGCACTATCCCCAGTTCATGCAGCTCGCGTTGGCAATCCAAAGCGGTACGCTCGCACCTTCTGCGGTTTTGGCGAGGGTCAATAGCTACAGCACGAAAAATCGATTCGCTTTGGCCCTGAAAGAGCTTGGTCAGGCG
>CAIOZF010000056.1 GCA_903862645.1 uncultured Gammaproteobacteria bacterium | reverse complement strand
GCGCTGGTGCTTAAGCTGCAGCCCGACGAGGGCGCTGCGCTGATGTTCGGCGCGAAAATTCCCGGCCCGACCATCTCCATCGGCCAGGTCCACATGGATTTTCATTACAAGGACTATTTCCAGAATGCACCGAGCACCGGCTACGAGACACTGATTTACGACTGCATGATTGGTGACGCCACACTTTTTCAGCGCGCCGACAGTGTGATCGCCGGATGGCAGATCGTCCAGCCGATACTCGATTACTGGGCCAATGACCCTGCCGCACCGCTGACGCCGTACGCTGCTGGATCCGAAGGTTCAGCCGAGGCAAGTGTGCTGTTGCAGTCGACCGGACGCAGTTGGAAGTCACTGCTGTGAGGCGACGAATCAACGCATTGTTTGCACCATGAACACTGTTTCTAACTAAGGAGAATCAAAATGGAAGCGCATGAATCATCTGAGCTCATAGAGCATGGAGAACACGGGGCCGATAAAAATAAAAACCGTACTGCGCTGACAATCTCGGTGCTGGCGATGGTGCTGGCCATCTCCAGTCTGGGTGGGTCAAATGCCGCCAAGGAAGCAACCCAGGAGAACATACTGGCTGCCAACGCCTATGCCTTCTACCAGGCCAAGTCGATACGCCAAACCTCGCTGAAGATCGCTGCTGCTGATCTGGAGCTGCAACTGCTGCGCGACGCCGCCATGCCGGTCGCTGCGAGGGAAGCCTTCCAGAAAAAGATCGACGAGTACAAGAAGACGGCCGACCGCTACGAGTCCGAACCCGAGACCAAAGAGGGCAAGAAGGAATTGCTGGCACGTGCGAAGGCGCATGAAGCGTCGCGCGACCATGCGCTGCGTCAGGATCCATGGTTCGACTACGGCGAGGGCATGCTGCAGATCGCGATTGTTCTGCTGTCGGTGTCGATCATTGGCTCCATACCGTCGCTGTTTCTTGGTGGCAGTGCACTCGGCGTTTTGGGCCTGCTGTCGACCATCAACGGGTTCCTTCTGCTGGTCTGAGCTGTCGGTGCCGGCGCTGATTTGACCCAGCCCCACCAATGCCGCAGACCCCAATGAGGAAAAATGTATTGGCTAATCAACCCATTCAAGATTATGGAAATTGAAGCCAGATTCCACGGTGGGCTTGATGATGGCAAAGTAGGGTGATACATCAAAATCTCTAGGCGTGAGCAGTGAAAAGTGCTTGGGATTGAAGGGCCTCGGTTGGTAGTCACTCGCACGGTTAAAGGATTCTGGGCGCTTGCTGTCCTTGGCGATGATGGGGTAGCGGATGCTGCCAAAAGCTTGGGCAATCAGGGTTGAACAGATGGCTCGGGTGGGGTCACCGCTGCCCAGAGACAGCAACTGCCTTCTAAAGCGTGTTGGCACCGGCGGGGTGGGAAACAAGTACCTGGCAAGGTCAATGACATTGCGCAGATCGTACTGATGGCCTATTTGCGAAATAGCTGCCCCGGTCACCATGGCGCACTCTTGCTCGCTGAGCCCAATGGGTCTGCAAATTCTCGTATGCAAGT
>CAIOZF010000055.1 GCA_903862645.1 uncultured Gammaproteobacteria bacterium | reverse complement strand
TCCGACCTTGAGCAGCCCCAGTGCATCGATGGCGGCGATCGATCCGCCGCCCGCGCCGATCTCGATCATGTCGATCACCGGGGTCTTGATCGGCAACCCGGAACCCTTGGTGAAGCGGTGGACGCGAGCCGCTTCGAGCATTGGCATCACCTCGAACTGCCCGTCCTCAATCAGCGCTGCCTTTGCCGTGGTGCCGCCCATGTCAAAAGAGATGACATCCTTGTGGCCGGCCAGCTGGCCGAACCAGGCCGTGGCAAGCCCGCCTCCTGCGGGCCCCGACTCCAGCAGTCGTATCGGAAACGCACAGGCTGTCTGCGGCGACATCAGTCCGCCCGCGGAATGCATCAACCGCAGGGCACCCGTAAACCCACGCAACGCCAGTTCACGCTGCAGCTTTTCCAGGTAGGCGCTCATCAGCGGCTGCACGAAGGCATTGGCAGCCGTGGTTACACAGCGCTGGTATTCGGAGATCTCGGGCACCACGGCGCTGGACAGCGACAGCGCCAGTTGCGGGAACTCGCGCGCAGCCAGTTCCGCCACCATCTGCTCGTGAATCGGGTTGCGGTAGGCGTGCAGGAAACACACGGCCACCGCGTTGACGCCAGCAGCCTGGAACTGAGCCAGCCGCGCACGCACCTCGGTCAGTTCCAGTGCCTGGATCACCCGGCCCTGGCTATCCAGGCGCTCCGCCACTTCCAGTCGCTGATCGCGCGGAACCAATGGCTCAGGAAACTTCAGGAACAGATCATAGATGTCGTAGCGCTGCTCAGTACCCATCTCAAGAATGTCTCGAAAGCCCGCGGTGGTGAGCAAGCCCATGCGTGCGCCGCCCTTGCGCTCGATGATGGCGTTGGTCACCAGCGTGGTGCCATGGACGATGTCGTCCACCTCGGCGAGGGAGATCCCAGCCTTGTCGATCAGCTCCTCCAGACCGATCAGCGCAGAGCGCGATGGGTCGTCAGACGAGGTCAGCCGCTTGTGCAGGAAAACACGCCCGGCCTGCCTGTCAAACAGCACGAAGTCGGTGAATGTTCCGCCGATGTCGAATCCGATGCGCCAGCGCTTTGCCATGATGTCTGCAGAGTTTATTGAACGTACCTCATGATGTCCCTGAGCGCAAGCGTTGTTCGATCACCCTGGCGCGCTCGCCGTCTTCGACTGTCTCCACCGGAAAGGTGGCGCACATGCTCAGCGGCTAGCCAGTGTGCCCGTAAACACAATAATTACAGATACTATACTGCCCCCCGCAGTTCTTTGTCGGGAATAAATGAGTTGTCCGGTTTTTAGCAAGTAATCTGTCCGGTTTGTCGGGGAGCAATGCAAAACGTCCCTATGGTCAAAAAATCAGAAACACCTGCGCCCAGTGCTCAACCCAGCCACCACAACCTAGAACAGGGTGCTGATCGTTTTCACTTTGCAATGCGGCTGACTGCGCGATTTTTTCCGCTGTTTTTAGGTGTTCGTTGCAGCTTTGCACTTAACCGATGGGCTTTTTGTCGTTGGCAGGGCAGTTAAAACGCCGGTGCTTTTCTGGATATGGCTACACCGAAATCGATCATCTGTCAGGGCATTACCTACGGTAGCGTCCTCGAACTTGCAGAACGGTTCGGGATTCACCCTTCAACCGTTGCTCGACGTCTCCGTGATGGATGGACCCCTGAAGCCGCTGTTGGCGTAGACGCCAAACCAAAGCGTCAAGGTCACGGCACTTCCGTAACCTACAAAGGAAAACAATATCCTCACTTAAAAGCACTTGCAGACGAACTGCAAATAGATGCGGATACTTTTCGAGCCAGACTAGCCAGAGGCTACTCGCTAGAGAATGCTGCCAATGGGCAGATGAGACCCAGAGTCAGCGCTTTGGCAGAGGCTATAGATTTCGAGGGGAAAACATACCCATCAAAAGATAGCTTGGCAAAAGCTTACGGAATAACTTGGTCCGTAGCGTCTCGCAGAATATTGCGTGGATGGAATATACGCCAAGCACTTGGTCTCGATCCTGAGCCGCCCAGATTTAGGGATCACGAAGGGCACGCAAGAGATACCAAGTGGAAACAGACCCGCCAGATACTGGGAAAGATTGAACCAATACCTGACTCAGAGGGCTACAAAATCTATTTGATTACGAACTCAGTGAACGGTAAGCAATACGTGGGGTTGACCATCGGTACGCTGACAGATCGACTGAAACAACATTTCGCAGCAGCTCGAAAGGGGCGCAAAGCCCCAATGCCAAATGCCATCCGTAAATACGGTGAGAACTCATTCTCCATCTCTCTGATTCGTTCGGACGCCAAGAGCTACGAGGAGCTACAAGATCAGGAAGTCAACGAAATAGCAACAAGAGACAGCATTAGGAACGGCTACAACAGTGCAGTTGGAGGTGCGGTTGGCATCACCAAGCCCATTACAGTTCAAGGTAAGCCCTTTGGTAGCCGAGCACAGGCGGCAGAGCACTATGGTGTTGATGTGTCCGTCTTCAATTTGCGCATCAGCCGACTCAAATGGACGCCCGAGGAGGCAGCGGGATTAATCGAGAAGACCTGGAAAGGGAAAGAGTGTGCTGTCGAAGTAGCAGGGGTGAAATATCCCAGCATAAGACAAGCTGCAATCGCACTGGGCAAAGACTTTCGGAAGGTCTACGATCGCTTTTCAGAAAAAGGCTGGACCCTCCAGCAAGCATTGGATTTAGTATCGCCTCCAGACACAATAAGAGCTGTAGGTCTTCAGCTGACTGCATTCGGCGTCACCTACAAATCGATTACCAAAGCTGCTGAGGCGCAGGGCATAAATCCAGAATCTCTCAGAAAGCGAATGATTCGTGGAGAAAGCCCTGAAGACGCCATCACAGCAGCAAAGTCACTCAGACGGACTCAAGCTTAACCCCGAGACGAAGTCCAGGCGTTGGATTGTCGAGGTGGCCCACAGTTGGTACAACCGCTTCCGCACATT
>CAIOZF010000054.1 GCA_903862645.1 uncultured Gammaproteobacteria bacterium | reverse complement strand
TCCGGGGATATTGTCGTCAGTCGTCCCGCTCTTTTCGAGCGCTACGGGGCGATGATCACCGGGGAGCAATTCACCCTCAACCGCGTCACGGGAGAGTTCAACCAGTCCGTGACCTTGAGCGACAAGCGCAGTATCGTCATGATCAAGGCGTACTGCGGGAAAATGATCAAACCACCTTTCTAGGGATTTACGGAACAAGGGGGCAAGCCCCCTTGTATATCCCCCACTTCAGAGGGAAGTTTTCCGAGGTATGATTATTTTCTGAACTTGATCAGTGTTTCCCCAGGGATTTACTGAACAAGGGGGCAAGCCCCCTGGCATGTCCGGCATCAGCACCCAGACTATTGATTCAGGATGCCTTGCAATTCCTCGATGGCACGTTGGGCGGCTATCAATTCCTGCGCAGACATCCTGGCGGCCACGATATCGCGGTTACGAATGGCTGCCGAGCGCTCATCACGCGCCCACTTTGGATAGTTCGCGGCGGCGATCGTTGACCAGGCATAGGACTGCACAAAATCCTGAGGTACCCCACGTCCGTAGGCGTACAACACGGCCAGGCTGCCTTGCGCATAGGGATGATTCTTCTTGGCCGCCCCCGAATAGTAGACACCTGCCGCCTCGTAGTTTTGCTTGACCCCTGTCCCGCTTTCATACAAGCGTCCCAGATTGAACTGGGCCACAGGGTCATCCCCGCGGGCAGCCTTGGTCCATATTTTTGCAGCTTCCCCATACCGCCCATCCTTGAAGACTCGCATTCCCGGGTCTGATGAGTCGCCCACACCGCAAGCGCTCAACGCACACGCAGCAAGCATCAGCATCAGGCGCAATCCGTAAGGCGCCGACCGTGCGGCTTGGGGGGCGTTCCGGGACACGGCTTTCGCGTCACAATGGCCAGGCTCGCAGCGGCACACAGCAACCGCAAGAACCGGTGCTGAATGCTCAGGCAACATGGCCGGCTTCGATCCAGTGCAACTTGCCTGGCGTAATGGGCCAAGGCATCACGATGCGCTTGCAGTTATCCGGCAGCACATGAGTCGTCAGATGATCGATCCATTCCCCTTGACCAGCCACGCGTGCGGCCAGAACGGTCGCCTCTTCGGCTTTCTCAAGCCGAAATGCGGGAGGGATAGGCCGTCCTGTCGGCCATGTACCAGACAGCCGATCATGAAAGGACGCCCACTGCCGTCCCAGAAGGCGTGTCGCCAGTGCCTTCAGATCAGACTCGGCACGTCCCGGCTCACGTTGATGAAGAGCGTGCTGCCCAAGGACATTGGTAAACAATATGGCATGCCCGGGATACAAGCGAAGAAGATCGTCCAGCCTCTCAAAGAAGTCCCCGCGTTCCCAGGTCAGGGTCGTCCCGACACGCCCGAGGTCAGATCCATGCAGGCGCTTGAAAAAAGCCGGCGCAAGCGGATCAAGATCGATTGCATGAATACGCTGGAAGCCGGCCAGGAAGGAACCCTGAAGGCACCATCCAGCGCTCGGCCCGAGCAGCAACAGTCCTTTGCACCCATGATTCCAGGTTCCCAGCCACCAGTTGACAGCTGCAATAAACTGGCTCCATCCCTTCCGGTGGCGTAATGCGCGCATATGCCACGCAAGCCCTCCGCTCAGACTGAACAATCCGGCACCATTCAGCATCGGCATTGCGGCGAACGCTTACCGACGATTCTGCGCAGCACAATCGCGCATGAAAAACGCCCCCCGCTCCTACCCCCTGCCTGCAGAGGACAGCGACCGCAGCGCGTCATATTCATCATCCCCCTCCTCCTTCAACTTGTTCATTTTCTGGATGAGAGTTGTCCTCTGCAGTTTTAGCAGCTGAGCTGTCCGGGTGATGTTGCCGCCAGCGTGACTCAAAGCATGCGAGATGATCTTCTTCTCCAGATCGGCCAGATGCTCCTTCAGGGGAACGCCCGCATCCGGAAAATCACGCTTGCCGCTGGCAATCATGATGATCTCCTCGACGGGATTATCTATGCCGCAGTCTGCACTGGGAACCAAGCCTTCTGCGGGGTTCCCCCCCGCCGGACCGACCGCCTGGGATCGCATTCCCACAACCTGCTCCGACACAAGATCTGGAGTCGAAGAAATCCCGCCCTCAGCCGGCAGGATGTCGCGCAGCTTTCGGGGAAACATCTGCATCGGAATCTTGCGCCATCTCAGCTTCTGACCTGGATACAAGACACTCAACCGATGCACCAGATTGGACATTTCCCTGATATTTCCCGGCCATGAGTATGACTTCAGGATATCCAGGAATTCCTGCTCGAAACCGACCGCTGGGATTCCCGGAGCAGAATGCCGCGAGGCGAAATGTGCCGCCAGGACAGCGATGTCCTCTGAACGCTCCCGCAATGGGGGAACAGTGATCGGCAGGACGTTCAGGCGATAGTACAAATCTTCCCTGAATCGACCTGCAGCGCACTCCGCCTCAAGATCCCGGTGTGTCGCCGCAATGACCCGCACATCAATGCGAATCTGCCGCGTCGATCCCACCGGGTCGATGACGCCTTCCTGTAACACCCGCAGCATCTTGGATTGCAGGTCAAGAGACATGTCACCGACTTCATCGAGGAAAATCGTCCCGCCATCGGCCAGTTCGAATCTCCCCATGCGGTCTGCGATCGCGCCTGAAAATGCCCCCTTGCGATGGCCGAAAAGCTCGCTTTCGAGCAGATCCTTGGGGATCGCAGCACAGTTGACCGGCACAAACGCATTGGCCCTGCGAACTGAAGTTCGATGCAACGCTTGGGCCACCAACTCCTTACCCGTTCCGCTTTCGCCCTGAACCAGCACCGTTGCCGAAGACGCAGCGAACAGCGTGATCATTCGCTGCAGATCTTTTATCGACTGCGAGAGGCCTACGATTTGCTGGAAATTTTCCATTCTTCAGCCGGGCTGTTTTTTATGGGCAAGCATCGCGGGGTATCGGGTTGGCCGTCGCCACCCAATCATGACGCGCCCAGCCCGACATGCTCAGCGATGTTTTCGCTTGGCATATCCGCTCAGGGGATTTCAGCATTTTTCAACGTCCGGTTGACCCCGGACCACCCCGATGCGGTGACAAAAAGTTCGCTCTTGTTATCACCGTTGACTCGCAACCCCAGCAGGCCCTTGTTCAGCAGGTCCCGGATCCGCAATGCGACTTTTTGTGGCGCCGCACCAAGATCCCCCGGCAGTTCCGGAAGCACATCATGCAATGGGGCCGTACGCTCCACGCTACGAAGAATTTCCAGATCAAACAAGGACAAAATCCCGTCATTGTGCAGGCTGGCTTGAGAGTTGGTCAGCAGATCCCAGAACAGGCGCCGCACCATCAGCGTGTAGCAAACCGCAAGGCAGAAAAGCCGCAGATAATCCAGCTGGCTGAGCCTCGAGGTACTGATCAGCGAACTGGACAGCAGACTCAGAATCAATGGAAAGGTGATAGCCGAAATCAGACCTATCATGATTTCGCGCAGGATTGTGGTGTCCAACCGCCAACCAGACCGGGCATTGAGATAAAAACTCGCCACACCGGAAACCATGCCGGCGACGACAATCAATGCTGCAAACAATCCAACGTAAGCAACATCATTCCACTGGTTGATATTCAGTGTTTCGGTCATCGATGCACTCTAAGAAACGTGTTCCAAAAATGAATTGCCATGCCTCCAGCAAAACCTCGAAGCCGGATCACAAAGCGTGTCTGAGTTGTCTGATCATTGATTTCAGGAGATCCATGCAGCTTCGCGAAGCGCCATGGATGAACGAGTTCCGTCAATCAATAACGGCAATTATAATGTATTGAATTACTTATATCACTTTAATGATTGTAGATACTAGGGAAGCGCTGATCAAGTCCGGAAAATCAGCATGCCTCG
>CAIOZF010000053.1 GCA_903862645.1 uncultured Gammaproteobacteria bacterium | reverse complement strand
GATTGATGCTGGCATCCTTCCCGGCGACGTCCTTGTGGTCGATAGATCATTAACTGCCAGGCATGACGACATCGTGGTGGCGTCGGTTGATGGGGAGTTCACCGTGAAGACACTGGCAACCCGTCCCCGTATTGCGCTTGTACCAGCCAATAAGGCATTCAAAGTAATTGAGTTTGTAGATGGGGATCAGCTTGAGATATTTGGCGTTGTCACCAGCGTTGTGCGAAAGGTGCAGCGATCGTAATGAGCCCGCCTGTGTTTGCGCTGGTGGACTGTAATAACTTCTACGCCAGTTGTGAAAAGCTATTCAGACCAGCGCTTGCCACTCGGCCTGTCATTGTCCTTTCCAACAATGATGGATGCGTGGTTGCCAGATCCGCAGAGGCCAAAGCACTGGGTATCAAGATGGGCGTGCCTGTGTTCATGATCAAGGATGAGATCAAACGGCATCGGATTGAGGTGTGTTCATCCAACTATTCGCTGTACGCGGATATGTCAGCGCGGGTGATGCAAATCCTGGAGCAGATGGCCCCTGAGGTAGAGGTTTACTCCATTGATGAAGCATTTCTTGGGGTCGGCTTGCTCGCAGCAAATTTTGATTTGCCAGCGTATGCGCTGGAGATCCGCAACAAGGTGGAGAAATGGACCGGTATCAGGACGTGCGTGGGTATTGGTCCGAGCAAGACACTGGCAAAGCTAGCCAACTATGCAGCCAAGAAATATCCAGGTACCCGCGGCGTGGTAGATCTGCGTGATACACAGCGACGAAAACGGCTGATGAAAATCACTCCGGTTGAAGAAGTCTGGGGGGTGGGTAGGCAGCTGACAAAGTCGCTCAATTCTGATGGCATCAAAACTGTTTGGGAGTTGCATCAAACAGATTTAAAAGCCATGCGTGCAAAGTATTCGGTGGTGCTGGAGAGAACCATCAGTGAGTTGCGAGGTATCAGCTGCCTGGCTCTTGAGGATTCAGCGCCTCCTAAGCAGCAGATTGTGTGCTCGCGAAGTTTTGGAACACGCATCACCGAGATAACACAGATGCGCGAGGCTGTGCGCATGTATACCGCTAGAGCAGCAGAAAAGCTCAGGGCTGAGGGGCAGTTAGCCGGTCACTTGAGTGTGTTTGTGAGAACGGGTGGATTTAACCAGAGCGAGCCCAGCTACAGCAATTCAGCGGTGACAAGATTAAATCCGCCAACCAGTGATACACGCGTGATTTCACGGCATGCAATTCGATTGTTGGGCTCAATCTGGCGAGAGGGCTATCGCTACGCCAAAGCGGGCATTGTTTTGCAGGACTTCACCGAGGAAGGGGTCATGCAAGCGGATCTGTTTACGCAGTTACTGCCTGATTATAAAAGCGACGCCGTCATGAGACTGATGGACGCAATCAATGCAAAGGTCGGTAAAGTCTGGCTCGCAGGCCAGGGAACTAATCACGCATGGCAGATGAGTCGGGAGCGTCTGTCTCCAAGCTTCACGACCGCATGGGATGATCTGCCAGTGGCCCGCTAAGTCATTAGCAAGCTCCCGGCCACTTTCCTGTTCATAACCAATTTCTAAATTCTTGCGAGACCCAACGCGCAATAACGTTGGCGCTCCGCTTGAGCGAGGGGTTAGGCCGCGCTCGCCACGATGCCATAGCGGCCTTTGTCACGACCGCTGGTCGGTGGATTGATGAACTCAGCATGTTCCACAGTAGCCCCAAGCGACTTGAGGATTTCCAATGCGGTTGCAGGCGCATGCGAGTCATAGAAGAAGACCTGCCCGAACATCGTGTCCTTGAACGGGGGGTGCTCTGATCCTCCAACGGTCAGTATTACTTTTGAGCCCGTCCGCAAGCTGCGCAGAACGTTCCGCAGTATTGCCTCGTGGTGCTCACGTGGGATGTGGAACAACGAGTCCCATACCACGGCTCCGTCGTACTCTTCGTCGGGTTCGAAGTTTTCCATCTCTGCTTGCAGCCACCGGCCTTCCGGTAACCGCTCTCTTGCGAGTGCGAGCAGATCTTCCGCCTGGTCAACGCCTGTCACAGCGTGGCCTTGTCGTAGCAAGAACTCGGCTACTGGCCGGCCAGTTCCACAGCCCAAGTCGAGGAGTCTGGCGCCGGGTGGAAGTCTGTTCGTCAGGTGTTCAAGGAACGGGTGCTCATATGGAAGCAGCGTCGACCTCGCGGCGTCCCAGTCTTTGGCGATGGCGTTGTAGCTGCGTCTGTTCATTTGCGTGGCCTAAAATTTGTGTAGTGCGCAAGCACACTTCACTGATTTTTAAGGCGGGACCATAACGCGGATTCCTCCGTGAAAGCAACCCGGGTGACAGGTGCTGCCCGACCATCCTTTGTTGAAAAGGTGTGGTGACATATTGGTGACATGGAAGCGAGCAAAGGGGAATCATGACAATGGTAACTTCTCGTCTATAAAAGCGCTGCCGTCAGTGAGCAGATTGCTAAGCGTCGGTATGGCGGAGGAGGACCTGCAATTGGTTTATGGCGGATAAGATGGGAGGGTAAATTTATTGTATTTCTTAACTTATTGATTTATACGGCTAGTTGGTGCCCAGAAGATCAACCCCCCCACACCAACAATACCCGTCTGAGGCGTAAACTGGGATAGGGCCCTCGGCCAATCCAGCGTCCTACGCGCACCGGCGTACCGCCGAAAAGCCGCTCCCGATGCAAGCGATTCGCATTCGCTATTTCCGGTAATGTTAATTTACCGGAAATAGTGATTCCAATGAAAGCAAGGACTTACGTTTACCCCAGTCGATTCGGGAGGGGGTGGGGGGGCCGGGTCCCTTTGTGGTCGTTTTTCGACCAAAAGGGTCATTCCAATAGGCCGGTTCGGTTTTTGGGGCCGCTCGGTTCGCGAGATCGCTTTAGCCCTATTTCGCACAGTGAATTATGTTTCAAAAGCAAATGGCGTTACGGCGTTACGGCGTAGGGGCCTTAGGCCAAAAGAACACACCCCCAAAAAAGTTTTGCAAAAATCCAAACGAATTGCGCTCCACACAAACACCCTTTTGCCCATTATGGGGTTACTTTGAAGTGTCCGTAAAAACGGGTTAGAACCCGTCTCATGAAGATAACTTAGTGCTTTTTGGGGCGTGCCCGGCAGTGCACTGAGGGGAAAAGAGAGAATATCGCGAGGTGGTTTATCATCGAAGTACGAATACGTCCTGGCGGCACCTTTTTGAGCCAACGCGTGGCTCAGAAAGGTGCCGCCAGTTCCGTTCAGAAACGAGCGTCCAGACGGACTGCGTAGGTTCGCCCGATTGCGTCGTAGGGCAGGGCGTATTGCGGGAGGAGCTGATCCTTCAGAAGGTTGTTCACGATCACCCGCGCGGTCAGTTGCTCGTTGACCTGGAAGGCCAGGTTGTAGTTCAACCTGTCCCAGGACGGGCGGAAGAACGTCGCATTCTGCTCCGGTACAGCGGTGTCGAGGATATCGATATTGACCTGTGAGTTCGCCGTGTAGAACCACTGCAGCTGCTGCGTGAAGGGGCCAATGCGATGACTCAGATCAACGCGTCCCTGCACCTTTTCATAGCCGGGTTCGCCGCGGTTGTTGTTGGTGTCAGCCCCGAAGGTGCCATCCGACGACGTCTGGAACTTGTTCAGGGCGTAGATGTAGGCATCCACGCGCATCTGACCAAGGTCCAGGTTGCTGCTGACTAGGCCGTTGAACGCGTTTTGCAGCATGAATTGGTAGCTGATTCGCGTGTTCACACCCTGCAGGCGAATAGAACCCTGATTCGCATTGGTATAAGCCGCGGCAGCGATGGTGTAGGGAGCTTGCACCACCGTGGGAGCACCAGCGATCGCCGGCGGCTTGATAGGACTGCCGGTGATGATGTTGGTGGTTGGGATCGTGTAAGGCGCTGTCAGGCCTCCTGCCCCTGTTCCCGTGCCCAGCGTGATGGCTTCGCAGGCTGACACCCCGCCGATCAGGCTGAGCGGATAGTCAGGTTGGTCGAAGCAAGAGGTGCCCAGGAACGAGAGTCCGATCTGACCGTCCAAACGGATGCTTAGATAGTCTGCTTGAATCTCCAATCCCTCCAGGAAGCTTGGGTTTATCACGAAACCTGCCGTCCAGTTGGTGGCCACTTCGTTCTGGATTGCCGGGTTCCCCCCCACCCCGGCGGGTACTGAACCACCCGGGGGCTGGAGTGTTGCGAATGTGCCTGCAGGCAGTCCGAGCTTTTTCTCGAACGCATCGCAGTTGGTTAGGCGGATGCCGCTGGCTGGTCCCTGACTGCGATTAATGGCAGTGCACGGGAACGCGCTTGCCAGAGAGGCAAAGCCCGTTTGCGGCGCGCCAAGGGACTCGACGATGGAGGGTGAGCGCACGGAGCGTGAGCGATTGCCACGGAAGCTAATCCAATCGTGCGGCGACCAGAGCGCGCCGATATTGAAGGTCCGTGCCGTACCACTATCCGTCTCGACTTTGGGATTGCTGATGCCATTGGGTGTGCCCTCGCCTTTGCGATCCACCACGCGAACTGCCCCATCGATCACTAAGCTGCGTACGAACGGCAGCGTCATCCCCTCACCGAACACAGGCACACTGAATTCCGTGCCCGCCTCCAGGAATTCGGCATATCCAAGACCGGGTTGGCTAATGGTGGTGCGTGCAAGGCCGAGTCTGCCAACGTTATTGGGCATGAATTCCAGGTCTTCCTTGCGCCACTGTATCTCGGTGTTGAACAGCACGTCACCGGCGGGCAAGCTCAACAGATCTCCGCCCAGCTGCACTGAGGCAAAGCGCTGCTCCGCCTTGTTCGCGGAGGAGGCTGTTCCAAGGACGTAGTCCTTAGCGGCTTGCGACGCCAGACCAGAGCCCAGCAGATTGAGCGGCACGCAGGAATCAATCTGTGCCTTTGTCGGTACCAGACCAGTGACAATGTTCAGGTTCCCCAGGAAGCTATTGCGGACGTTGATGGCCTCTGGTGCAGCTAGCGTCTGCTGCCTGCAAACCGGATTGCCGGACGCATTCCTGACCACGTCGGTCGCCAGAGCGAAGTTGACGTCGAGCAAATCATTGGCTGCAAAGTTTTTGCTTTCGTTCTGGCCATAGGCCAGGGTTGCCTCCCAGTACAAGTCGCGATCCAGAAACCCGAAGTCCTGCTTCAGCGTGTGACCGGTGCTGATAGTGGTAGAGACGTTGCCTTCCATATTGGTGACTGCGCCGGGCATTGAACCAGTGACGTCTGCCAGCGAGCGCTGGAGGAAGAACACGGGCTGACCCCCTATCGTGGTGAACGGCGAGGCAGAATTTGCGGCTATAATCGCCTTGATCTGATTTTGCGTGGCCTCTGTGACGAAGGGGTTCTGCTCATAGAAAACCGGGATACCGCCGTTGCCGGCCGTGAAGGAGCCCGCAGGGCTGTTGCTGCCGAAATTGTCAGCGCGCTGCGAGTTGTCGATGCTGGAGTACAGCAAGTCACCCTCATAGCGCAGCGAATCGCTGAGCTCGTAAGAAAATAGGGCGTTCAGCGAGGTACGTTCCTGTGCCGCCTGAATACTGTTCAGGTGGCGGTTGTCGAAGCCGCCCGAGTTGACGCCCGAGCTCTGCGGCGCCACGTTTGGTGGCAGAATTTCCCCCAGGGACAAGGGTACGAGATTGCCTTTCGCATCGAAGGTGAGCGGCAGGGCGGTGCGGGAAAGCCCCGAGGTTGCCTCGCTGCTGCCCGCCGCTGTAGGAACGGTCGGCCAGCCTGAGCTCAGACCGAAAGTGCCAGCGAAGGCCAAGGCGCCCAGACCGATGCTAGGCGTGCCCCGCATATAGTCGTACGGGGAAGCGCCTAGTCGGCTCGTGAAGGTGTTGCAGGCTGCCACGTTGACGGTCTGTGACGCAATACAGGCGCGCGGAAACAATAACGTGGAACTGCTGCCGGCGTTGAGTTGACGCAGATCCATGCGGCCACCAACCGGGATCGTGTTCGCAATCATTTCTTCTTGGTAAATGGTGTTCACAACGCCGTCGGTCCCGCTCACACTGAAGGGGTTGTTGACGAGCGCGATGTTGTTGGTCCATTCACGCCGAGAGCTTTGGTAGATCGCATCCGACTCAAGATATTCGACACCCACCACCAAGTGTCCGCGCCCATCCAACACGTCATCGCCCCAAGCGCCCGACACGCGTCGCTGCCGCCCGTCCGCCTCGTCCGTCATACCGAACTGGCCGATGACCTCACTGCCCTGGAAATTGCGGTCGAGTTCTACGTTCACAACCCCGGCAATGGCGTCCGACCCATAGACCGCGCCGGAACCAACAGTCTGTATCTCCGTGCTTCTGATCAGTGACGGATTGATGATTGTCAAGTCGACCTGGGCTCCCGTGGCATTGCCGGGCACGAATACGGTGCCTTGGTTGGACGATACGAAACGTCGACCATCGACGAGGGTCAGCGTTCGCTGTGAACCGAGATTGAGCAGGTTGACGAAGGCGTTGTTGTCACCGAACTGCGTGTTGTTCCCCTGATTGTTGACGCCCACGCTTACAAAGGGGAGCTGTTCAAGGCTTTCAATGGTATTCACGAAGCCGCGCAAAGCGATTTGCTGGGCGTCAATTTCAATCACCGCAATGTTCTGGAGATCGGTGTCGCGACGTATACGAGACCCGGTGACCAGCACCTCTTCTACCTCCCTTACAGCGGGAGTGGGCGTTTGAGCTGCCGCCACCAGCGGCACTGTAAGCGATGCTGCCAAGCAAGAATGTATAACAAGACGTAGTTTACCGCGATTGTTCATCTTGAGCATGGGTCAATCCTCGCTTAAAAAGGTTATATATCGATCAGATTTGTGCAAGATAAAATAGCACTGGTGAAAAATCAACCAGGACTTATCAAGACGGGCAAAGACGATCAGAGGGGCGGGGATACGCGTCTTCTTATGACCTTGCTGGGGTTTGCTGACTATCCATAACAGGGCATGAAAACGGGATGGGGTGACTGTAACGCTGCTCTGTGACGTGGCACTTGTAGCCGTGCCGCTCTGCTATTGGCTCAAACTTGTGAGTGCGGTTATAGCTTGAGCGGCAGGTTGACTGGAATGCCAACTTCTTACCGCTGCCCATCGGTGGGCGATGCTGTGCCTCTTTACCATTAACCTTAAATTCGGCGGCAGCGATAGCCTCACAGAGTTTAAGAGCATACTCGCGCAGTGCGTCATCATTGGTAGATAAATACAGCCAAAATTTTGCAAAGCTGTCCGGCAACTGAGGGGCGTTATCAAAGCGGTTTTCGTTGGCGTATTGTTGGGTGCATAACTCTCCGGTTGTCTTATCTATGTACACCACGCCGGGAACGCAGTCTTGAAGGTTCTCCGCTTTGGCACTAACTCCAGAACAGTGATGCTTTTGCCCTCATCATCATAGACTTTAAATGTCAGCCAACGCGCCATCTCCATCTCATCAGCAGCGAACGCCGAACGCCCCCCGCTGCTGGGGCGTGTAGAGTAGAGCTAGTGCGAACACCAGCAGCCAGCAGGTCGTCTAGATTAAAGCCCCTCGCTTTAAGTCCTATTCGTGCCATGGCTACATGGTCGGGGTCGATTGAGCATAACCCGTTTGCAGCAAGCGGCATTCCGTAGCCGGTAGCCTTGGGGTCGATACTCGTTGCAGGGTTCTTGTTCCAAATTAGTCCGATGGGTTGTTTTGTGTAAGGGTGCAATTTGACCAGCATCATGCCGCTATTCAATAGGCGCTGTGCTTCGCTAAGGTCTGGTTGTAAATTGCTTTCCACTCTGCCGTCAGCATGTAAGATATATGGTAATGCACTCATGGCCGCGCCTCCCCAGCAGACAGAGTCGGGGCAAATTTGCCGTTTTCTGAATTTTTCAGCGCGTTTAGCGCCTGAGCATTAGTAGGGTAAGGCTTTGGTCTGACCGCCCACAAAAGGCATGATTTTGAGGTGCAGGCAGCGCACAGTTGTCTCCACGATCCAGTTCCAGTAATCGGATAATAAATGCACTCGCGGCATTTCGCATTAATGGCTGTAGTAGCGTTCATATCTTTCCCCCACTATCTGCTCGCTCTTGTAGCCAGGCATCGATGGTGGTTTCCAACCAGCAGCTAGCACGTCCGCCTGGGACAAGTTTGAACGGGGCTGGGAATTTGCCTTTGGCGATCAGTTCGTAAACTGTGCTCGGGTGGATGCGGATTCTAGGGGAGGTGTTCTTCCGCATGATCAGGTGAGTGTCGCGTTTCATGCCGCACACCCCTTGCCAGATTTCTGCTTGGGTTCTCTGTGGCCAACTATGAAGGTACCTGGACATTTTGCCCATTCACGAATTTCTCCAACTCGCCAAGCGGTCACCTGCGGCGAAACTCGAATAGGCTGAGGGAAAGTCCCCTCACGAACACGTCGCCAGGTGGTCGAGGCGGAGAATGGGATTAGTTCCGTGGAAAGTAACTGGTTCAGACGAACGAATGCGCTGTCTGGTAATTCGTCAAAATCGACAATAAAATCTGTCGGAAGCTGGTTCTTCATGTGGCCACCTCATGGCATTGGTTAACTCGAGGTGGATGTTGCTCCACAGCCCTCCCAAGAGCCGGCTATTGGGAAATATTTCCTCTAATCTTGCTTAGACGGTTCTTTAATCCGCTGATCTTGACTGGTTTGTACCGATCGTCACATAGAGTTATTTCAGTGTCGTCCATATCAATAATTACCGCACCGCCAATACAGGCTTCCAACTTGCGCAGTAGTTGTTTCTCTGAAAGGTCTGGGCCAGTTCGCAGGAATTGCGCGATAAGGCTGTCTAATGGGTGTGCCACCCGGGGCGTTTGAGCCCTACGCTTTTGTTCACAAGAGAGCATCTGCATTTTTTCATCTGCCTTAGCCTTTATACTTCTTCGTAACAAAATAATTGCATCAACACCATCCCCCTTGGCAAGACGTCGCAATACCTTCTCGATTGTCGACATTATTGGATCATTAGAGTCCCACTCGCGCATTTTCCGGAGGGTTAGTTGGTCGACCTTTTGTGCTGCCATGGCGTCGGTAGTTACTTGATATCTCACCCGCTCACGCTTAATTATCCAGTCAAGAATGGCGCTAGCCACTTCGTCATTTGTTTGATTAATCCGTTCTGCCTGGACAAAGGCTTGGTCAATCTGGGCAAGCAATTCTTGGAGGCCGGGCGTTGTTGGGGAAGTCATGACCTTGCTCTTATCGGGGTCACTGAAGCAGAATGATGACCAGACGGCAAGTCCAAATAGTCAGCCCACTCATCCATCAAATGGCGCCGCTTTTCCAGCAAGTCTGTACGTTGATATGCTTCCTTGACCGCATCACCGACAGCGTGGCCGGAAGCTGCCTTCCGAATCTCATCAGGGTAGCTGGTTTGCTCTGCCGCCCAATCACGAAACGTTGACCGGAATCCATGAGGCACGGCCTCCATGGCTAACTCACCACGTTCACGCATTCCACGCATCAATTGACTGATTGCCATGTCCGAAAGTGCAGTGCCTTTGGGGTTTGGAAAAAGCAAAGCCGTCCCAGCCATGCGGGGGAGGGCGGTTAAAAGGCTGACAGCTTGCTGGGGCAAGGGGACTTTATGTTCGCGTTTGGCCTTGGTGTGTTCGGCAGGGATAGACCAGAGCTTCTTGTTAAGATCGATTTCGGACCAAGTGGCGGACCTAACTGACCCTGATCGGACTGCAGTCAACACCAAGAACTCCAGTGCCTTCGCGCTGGTGCTGCTGTTAGAGCGTAGCTTGGCCATGAAGTCGCCGACTGATGTGTATGGCACGGCGGGCTGGTGCTTGGTTTTTTTAAGTCCCCGCGGGGATGGAAGCTGTGTGTCCAAGTACCCTTTCCAAGTTGCAGGATTGTTGCCAGACCTGTACTCGTTGACCGTAGCGTAATCAAGAACCGTCCGTATCCGGTCGAGTAGCCTTTTGGCGGTTTCAGCTTTGATGTGCCATAACTTGCCAGCATCACCGTTGCGGTGCTTGGTATCTTGAAGCAGTACGTCCAGCACATGACGCATAGAAATGTCTGCGACCAATATCTTGCCTAAGACGGGGTAAGCATACGTTTGAAGGGTTGATGCCCATTGCTTGCGATGCTTGTCGTTGGTGTAGTCCGAGGAATGTGCTTCCATGTATGCCTCGGCGCACTCCTTGAAAGTCTTATTTTTGGTTGCCTCAGCTATTAACGCGCTTCGTTGTGCACGTTTTCGTGCAAGCAAATTAACACCAGATTTGGCTTCTGCTGACAACTTTTTAGCTTGATCCCTGGCCTCGGCCAAGGTAGCTTGAGGATAGGAACCGAGGCCGATGAGTTGACGTTGCTCACCTATTCGAATTCGAAATATCCATGACCTTGCTAAGGGGGCGCCAGGTTGAGCTGGGGGGCGTATTTGGAGCAGCAGTCCGGCAACTCCACCAACTGCGTGCCATCCTGGTGAATTCAGTCGTCTCACTTCAAGCGCTGACAGCTCTTTTGCGATTTTCGGCATACCCACCTACATATCCAAAATAATGAGATCAGATGATACTAATTGATTCAAGTTGACACAATGACTCGCATACAAAGTATTGATATAAAAAACTATTATGGAATTTGTTGAGATAGCTTGCGACGAAGTAAAAGCGGACGTCCGGTCCGCCACTAAACTTCGCCCTCGCTAGAATCCAGTTTTCATTTCAACTCGTCCCCTGCTTTGCCATAGTCATTTTTGTGTTGGTTTATTGCCCTGTGTGCAACATTCAGACTGTGTGTGTATCCCATTGCGGAGCAGATCATGCCTGTCAATTCCATTGAACTTTCCCCACTCGTCTTTACGCAGCCAGTCCTGCAGACGATTGACGATGTCATTCCGCGTGCCGCGGGCGTGGCATTGCGAATACTGCGTCTGGATCTGATCCACCCGCTGATTACGGGAAACAAGTGGTACAAGCTGCGTTTGAACATCCAGGCGGCGAAGGACCATGGGTATGACACACTGCTGAGTTTTGGCGGGGCCTATTCCAACCATCTATATGCTCTGGCGGTCGCCGGCAGACTACTGGGGATGCGGACCATTGGGGTGGTGCGCGGGGAGCAGGCGCTGCCTCTGAATCCAATACTCGAATTTGCCCTTGAGCAAGGCATGGTGCTGCACCATGTCAGTCGCACGGATTATCGTGAGAAAGAGAGTCCTGCATTTGCCACACACCTGCGTGAATGCTTTGGAGAGTTTTATCTGATTCCGGAGGGCGGTGCCAATGTCGACGGCGTGCGTGGATGTGCAGACATCACAGCCTCGCTGACCTGGACCACCGAATCGCCGAACCGTTATCTCGCGCTGGCCTGTGGCACCGGGGCCACCCTGGCGGGATTGCTTCTAGGGAAGAGTGACGGCTATCGGATACTCGGTGTCTCCGCGCTGAAAGGGGATTTTTTGGAGCGTGATGTCCGTACGTTGCTGCAGAATTGCGGAGCGTCTGACCCCGGTGGCTGGAGTGTCTCTCAGGAATGGCACTGCGGCGGCTACGCCCGGTTCAGTCCGGAGCTTCTCGACTTCATCGAGGGGTTCCGGTGCCGCACGGGCATTGCGCTCGAACCCGTCTATACCGGCAAGCTGATGCGAGGTCTCTACATCATGCTGGACCGAGGGGAGTTCCCGCCCGGTAGTGAGGTGATTGCTCTGCATACTGGCGGCCTGCAAGCATTTTTGGAAAATATTCCCACGTAGCGCGAGCTGAGACCTTCACGTATACTCGCCGCATGACTCAATTTGTCACCCGCTGCAAACGCATCCTTATATCGGTACCACGCTTTTACAGTGTGGTGGCGCTCGTTTTATTACTGCAACCCTCGTTGCTCTTTGCTCAGAGCCGCGATGTCACAGCGTCCACAATCGCCGCTTTTGATGTGCCGCTGTGGACGCTGACAACGGCCGATGATTCCTGGCCAGCGTTGCCGGCACATGCTACCGACCCGGTTGCCATCGAAATTCAGGATCGCAATCTGTCTCTGCTCAGTGCAGGCAACGGTTTCATGGCGCCGGCCATGAGCCCCGCAGAGTCGGAGCACTCGATCCTCATTACGCACCAAAGCACTTACATCAACGGTGACAGCGTTTTTCGCGGGGAAGTGCTGGATGCTCCCTCCGCTGCGCCTCTGGTGTTGACCGTCGGCATGAACAGTGTGTTTGCCTACATCGAGTTTGGTGACACGGTCTGGCAGCTTTACGCCAGCAGGCAGGAAGCCTCCGGTGTCCTGGTGGGGTGGATCTATCAGGGTTCGACGCTGCCGGGCCAGCATCTGGACCATGACTTTGTCATTCCCGAGCGGGAAGGAGGCTTGCGTCCGGCTCCGGTACCAGGCCCCCACAGTCAGGCGCTGAGTCTGACTGGCGGTGCCGGGTTGCAAAAGACCCTCGAAGCACGTTCCAGCGCCATCAACAACAGCAACTTCGCTATCAGCCAGAAGTTCAGCAGTGCCAGTGTGCTGGTGGGTGGCGCGGTTGATGTCACGGTCAAGCTCACCAACATCAGCGCCGAGCGTCATCAGGATCTCGTGCTGAATGTCTACTTTGTCCTTGAAAACACGACAGTAGTGTCGGCCCCGACCGGGTGTCGAACCGGGCTGCTGGCGGGGCAACAAGTACTCAACTGTTTGCTGGGAGATTTTGCGGCGGGGGAGACTCGCGCCCTGGTCTACACGGTGGCCACTGGAGCGCGATCCAAGCCCTATGTCGTCAGTACCGCCGTCGTCGGCACCTTGCGCCACGATGCCCAGATCAATGTGGTCGAGGATATCCGCAAGGACAGTGACGGCGACGGCATCAGCGACAGCAACGAAAGGCTACAAGGGACCAATCAGCTTGATGCCAGCTCGGTGGATCGCAGCAACGTTGTCATCGATGTGATGGCGCTCTACACACCGGGCGCCGCCGAGCTTTATGCCGGAGATGCGGCTACCCGCATCAACCAGCTGATCGGGCTGGCCAATCAGATCTATGCGGACAGTCGTGTCGGCATCACCTTGAGACCTGTGTATCACGGTTTGGTGAGCTATGATGATGCCGCAGATATGGACACCGCCCTGTCGGCGCTGACGCGCAAGACCAGCCCAGCCTTTAGTCAGGTGGACGCGCTGCGTCAGACCTATGGTGCCGATCTGGTGATGTTGTTCCGTCCGCAGGGGCAGGAACGGGCGCGCTGCGGTCTGGCGAATCTTGGGGGATTCAAAACGCAGGGAGATCTCCTGTCTTCGTCGGAAAAGGACTTCGCCTACTCGGATATCGCCATCGACTGCCCGGTCAGCTCGGTGGTCGCCCATGAACTAGGCCACAACATGGGGTTGACGCACTCGAAGCGAGAAGACGGGTTCGGTGGCACCTTCGACTTTGCGACCGGATACGGTGTGGAGTCCAGGTTTGTTACCGTGATGGCCTACCCCGGCGCCTTCAATACCGATGTGCGTCTGGCGCGGTTCTCCAACCCCTTGCTCGACTGTCTGGGCGTGCCCTGCGGAGTCGCTGCCAGTGATCCGGTCAATGGAGCGGATGCCGCCCTGGCGCTTAATCTCGTGCGCTTCCAGATCGCTAGTTACTTCCCTACCCGTGTTCCGATGCTGCCGGCCAGACATGCGGTGAACAGCAATGGAACTTCGACCGATGCGCGCATCGCGCTGGGTGCCAGCGTGAACAACGGGCTTAGTTATGTCTCGGCGGTGACTCCCAAGGACAATATAGATGTCAATCTCAGCCTGATGGTCGACAGTCGGCATATCGGTCGTCTCGGAGTCATGTATGTATTGGCCACGCTGGATGGCAAAACCTTCTTCCTGCTTGACAAGCAGGGGCGTATCACACGCTGGGATGGCTCCGTCGCCGGTCTCGTCCCCTTCAGAGCAACAGCACCCCTGCAGGCAGTGGAGTACGTGCGTCTTGTCAATGCGGCCAGATTCGGCAATGACCTGATCAATCAACGGCTGCAGATCTTCATTGCCTACCGTGTCCTAGAAAGCGAGGATGTCATCTACACGACCGAACCGCTGATACTGGAGATCACTCCCTAGCTGTCAGCTGCTTGTGCTCCGCTCTCTGTTATACTGGCGCCCGTGTGTTTCGACAGAGAAGAGTATGAAAGCATTCAATCGCATAGGGCTGGTCGGGCGCCCCGGACACGCAGGTGTCGCGGAATCGATGCACCGACTGAACACGGTCCTGCAATCCCTCGGTCTGCAAGTCATCATCGAAGAGAACAGCGCCTCTTTGCTGCCGGGCAATTGTCTGGAGAAAGTGTCGAGAGACGAGCTTGGTGCACACTGCGATCTGGTGATCGTGGTGGGTGGCGACGGCAGCATGCTCAGCGTGGCGCTGACTCTGGCGGCCCACGGCGTGCCAGTGCTCGGTGTAAACCGAGGTCGACTTGGGTTTCTCACCGATGTCCTGCCCGAGGAGATTGAATCCCGCATCGGTCCTATTCTGGCTGGCAAATACACCGAGGAGAGTCGCTTCCTGATTGAATGCCAGCTGCAGCGTGCGGGTGTCACCATCAGCAGAGGCTGTGCGCTTAACGATGTGGTTCTGCACCCAGGCACTGCGGCCCGCATGATCGAGTTTGAACTCTTCATCGACGAACAGTTCGTCAACAGTCAGCAGTCGGATGGACTGATCGTGGCCACCCCCACGGGGTCCACCGCCTATTCGCTGTCCGCCGGTGGACCGATCATGCATCCCAGCCTGAATGCGCTGGTGCTGGTGCCAATGTATCCCCATTCCCTGAGCAGTCGCCCTCTGGTGATCGACGCTGGCAGCACTGTCCGCATACTGGTCGGCAAGCAGCGCTCCATCCTGCCGCAGATCAGCTGTGACGGTGCCATTAGTTTCGGCACCAGCCCCGGCGACTCCGTCATCGTGCGCAAGACAGCAGCGCCATTGCGACTCATTCACCCCCTCGATCACAACTTTTATCAGACCTGCCGCAGCAAGCTCGGCTGGGGTAATCGTCTGGTGCGCGCCGATGATTAGGGCGGCTGTCGTGGATGCCGATACGGACCTGCGTCCTGTTCTGGCGGCGCTGGCACGACAGGGTATCCGTTGTCGCGTCTATGAAGAGAGTGGCAGCCAGGTGATCTGGGTTGCCAGTGAAGAGGAGGCGTTGCAGGCCGCAGCTCTGGTCGAACATCTGCAACAGTTGCGCGCTCAAGGGTCTTTCCCCGAGTCTTCAGGAACCGGTGGTGCCGCTCTGACCGGCTACTTTCCAGTACGGCAATACCTCGCTAATCTCCAGCTGGCTTTGCATACAGCGCCGGTGACCATTCTGGTGATCGCAGCGGCACTGCTGGTAGCGGCCATCAGTCAGGTGGGCAGCAACCTGCAGCCTGTATCCAACCTGTTTTACCCTACATTGAACCCTGGGCCCAGTGCGGGTCTGGCGACGCTGTTCTCCATTCTGGGAGATATCTCCGGCCCCGCCGACATGTTGCGTACCTTGACCCCCGCGCTCCTGCACTTTGGCGCCGCCCACCTGATCTTCGACACCCTGTGGCTGTGGTATTTCGGGCGTATGATCGAGGGGCAGCAATCGAGTATGCTGTTTTTCGTCGTGGTGCTCTTCACTGCATTTGTCTCCAATACCACGCAGTACTTGTGGGAGATGTCGCCCAATTTTGGCGGACTCTCCGGCGTCGTCTACGGTCTGCTTGGCTACATCTGGATGTGGCAGACCCTGATCCCTAGAGGCAGGCTGCGACTGCCTCCCGCGATGATCGGCTTCATGCTGTTGGCGCTGGTGTTGATGGAGCTCGTAGGCTCCGGTTGGATCGCCTCTGCTGCGCACGTCGGCGGGCTGATCGCTGGTATGATGGCAGGCCTGCTAGCCGCTGGATTTCATCGTTTCAGATAATCAAGGAATACAAAGTCATGTTCGACAAGTTTGAACCCGACAAGTTTGACTCCCTGCAGGCGTTGATCGAGAGCATCACGCCGGAGATTCACGAAAACTTGAAGACTGCAGTGGAGATCGGCCGCTGGGCCAACGGTGACAGACTGACTCCAGAGCAGATCGAACACAGCCTGCAGGCCATTATTGCATATGAGGCGCATCATCTTAGCGAGGAGCAGCGCGTTGGCTTTATCGACACTAGCGGGCTGAAGAAGTCTCACTGTGACGAGCCCGGCCACACGCATGCGCCCGATGACAGTTGCGCCACGGAACAGACAAAGATTACCTGGGTAGATGGCACTCCCCACACCACACACTGAGCAAGCAAGGATCACAACGTGAATTCAGTAGCCTGCGGTATTGCCCGCAAGATGACCACCCGACTGAGCGCTCCGGTCAGCTACAGCTTGCCTTTGGGCGACACAAAGGTACCAATAAATCCTCTGCTCGGCACTCAGGTGCACCTGCGATTCAGCGGCCAGATCAACTGCGTGCACTGCGGCCGCAACACCGCCAAGAGCTTCAGTCAGGGTTATTGCTATCCGTGTTTCATGAAGCTCGCGCAGTGCGACTCCTGCATCATTCATCCCGAGAAGTGCCACTTCGATCAAGGCACCTGCCGCGAGCCGGAGTGGGGCGAACAGTTCTGCATGCAGGACCATATCGTTTACCTCGCCAACTCCTCCGGCGTGAAGGTCGGCATAACGCGCGCCACGCAGGTTCCCACACGCTGGATCGATCAGGGCGCGGTGCAGGCGCTGGCCATCATGCGCGTGCGGACTCGCCTGCAGTCCGGCACGCTGGAGATGCTGTTCAAGCAACACGTCGATGACAAGACCAACTGGCGCGATATGCTCAAGGGCGGTGACCACCTGACGGACTTGCGCGCGGAGAGTGCGCGCTTGCGCGAAGCCTGCCGCACGGATATCGATGAACTGAAACAGCGCTTCGGCTTTCACGCCATCAGCGAGCTGACCGGCATTGATCCGGTGCTGATCGAATATCCGGTGCTGGCCTACCCCGAGAAGATCAGTTCCTTCAATTTCGACAGTGATCCGCTGGTCGGGGGAACGCTGCAAGGCATCAAAGGGCAATACCTGATTTTCGATACCGGCGTCATCAACATGCGCCGCTACGCCGGCTACAACCTTGAGCTATTAAACTGAGTCTGGTGGGAGCTTGCCGTGCAAGCAATTGTTGTCTTGCAAAACTATCGCGAGCAAGGCTAGCTCCCACAAGTTCCACTCTATCGAGCGAATTATCATCATGAAAAATGCCCAACCCAAAACGATCTACCTGAAAGACTATCAAGCCTCCGCCTTCCTGATCGACGAAACCGATCTGCGCTTCGAACTCGGCGAGGAATTCACCTTGGTGAGTTCGCGGCTGGAGATGCGCCGCAATCCGGTATTTTCCGAACACAGCAGCGTGCCGCTGGTGCTGGACGGACAGGACATGGTGTTGGAGAAAGTGCTCATTGACGGCATCGAACTGCAGCCCCACGACTACCAGGTCGATCAAGATACGCTAACCATTCACGCGCTACCGAAGGTGGTAGACGAGAACGGAGCGCGCTTCATTCTGGAATGTCAGACCCGTATCAAGCCGCAGGAGAACACCAGTCTCGAAGGTCTCTACAAATCGAAGAAGATGTTCTGTACGCAGTGCGAGGCCGAGGGCTTCCGCAAGATTACTTACTACCTGGATCGCCCCGATGTTATGTCGCGTTTCACCACCACGGTGGTTGCCGAAAAATCGCGCTATCCGGTGCTGCTCTCCAACGGCAACGCCATCGACAGCGGCACGGAGAGCGATGGTCGCCACTGGGTGAAATGGCAGGACCCGTTCCGCAAACCCTGCTATCTGTTTGCATTGGTCGCCGGCAATCTGGAGCATGTCGAAGACACGTTCGTTACCTGCTCCGGCCGCACGATTACGCTGCGTATTTTTGTGGAGAGCAAAGACCTCGACAAGTGTGCGCACGGCATGTTGTCGCTCAAAAATTCGATGGCGTGGGACGAGAAGGTCTTCGGTCGCGAATACGATCTGGATATCTTCATGATCGTCGCGGTCGATGACTTCAACATGGGTGCTATGGAGAACAAGGGCCTGAATATCTTCAACACCTCCTGTGTGCTGGCGAATCCCGCTACCACGACCGATGTAGCGTTTCAGCGCGTCGAAGCAGTGGTGGCGCACGAATATTTCCACAACTGGTCGGGCAACCGCGTGACCTGTCGCGACTGGTTTCAGTTGAGTTTGAAAGAAGGTTTCACCGTGTTCCGCGATGCGGAATTTTCCGCTGACATGGGCTCGCGCACCGTCAAACGCATTGATGATGTCAGCTTCCTGCGCACCACTCAGTTCGCCGAGGATGCAGGCCCGATGGCCCACTCAGTGCGGCCGGATTCCTACATGGAAATCTCCAACTTCTACACGCTGACCATCTACGAGAAAGGCGCGGAAGTGGTGCGCATGATCAAGGAGCTGCTCGGGGACGAGCACTTTCGCAAGGGCAGCGATCTGTATTTCGACCGCCACGACGGACAAGCCGTCACCACCGAGGATTTCGTGAAGGCGATGGAGGATGCGAGTGGCGCTGATCTGACGCTGTTCCGCAACTGGTATTCGCAGGCCGGCACGCCACACCTCCATGTCACTGAGCAATACGATGCGGCCGCACGCACCTACACGCTGTCGGTGACACAGTCTTGCCCTCCGACTCCAGAGCAGCCCGTGAAGCTGCCATTCCATATTCCGCTGCGCGTGGGCTTACTGGATCGGCAAGGCCATGAGCTGGTGCTGCGACTGGCTGGCGAGGAGGGCGGCAATGCCGTGATCGAGCGTGTGCTGGATGTCACCGCCCGTCAGCAGAATTTTGTCTTCACCGGCATCGACAGCAAGCCGGTACCTTCGTTGCTGCGTGGCTTTTCTGCGCCCGTGAAACTGGCGTTTGATTATGCGCGCGACGATCTGCTGTTTCTCATGACCTACGACACCGATGGTTTCAATCGCTGGAACGCCGCACAAAAACTCGGCGTCGAGGTGATGGAAGGACTGTTGCGAGATCACCAATCGGGCCGGGCGCTGGTGCTCGATCAGCGCGTAATCACTGCATTCGCCAGTATTCTGCAGACGTCTATTGATAACTGCCACAACGGTGCTGCACAGGACAAGGAGATGGTCGCCCAGTTGCTGACGCTTCCAGTTGAAGCGTATCTGAGCGAGCTGGCCATTGAGATTGACGTCCCAGGAGTTCACGCGGTGCGCGAGTTCGTTGCCAATGCAATCGCCCACCATCTGAAAGACAGTTTCTACGCACTCTACGAATTGAATGCCGAGTATGAACCCTATCGTGCCGACGCTGCAGGCATCGCGCGCCGCGCACTGAAGAACATCTGTCTTTCTTATCTGATGCGCACCGATGACACACGCTGGTTGAAAGTCTGCCAGTATCTGTATAGCACCGCCGACAACATGACCGACGTTGCCGCTGCGTTGCGATTGATGGTCAATAACGAAATGACCGGTGCCGCGGAACTCAGTGCCAGCGCACTTGCCGATTTCTATCAGAAGTGGCAACACGAAGCGCTGGTGGTCGATCAGTGGTTCAGTGTGCAGGCAACTTCTGTGCTGCCGGGGACGCTCGCCCGCGTGAAAGCGCTGATGAATCATCCCGCGTTTGATATCAAGAACCCCAACAAAGTGCGCGCGCTGATCGGCACATTCTGCGGCCAGAATCCTGTGCAGTTCCACGACATCTCTGGTGCCGGTTACGAGTTCCTGGCGGATTGCATTCTACAATTGAATCAACTCAACCCGCAGATCGCGTCGCGCCTGGTGACACCGCTGACGCGCTGGAAAAAGTACGACCCCACGCGGCAGACGCTGATGCGTGCACAGCTTGAACGGATTGCTGCGGATAAGACGCTCTCTAAGGATGTGTGTGAGCTGGTTATCAAGAGTTTGAAGTAAAGGAGTCCCGATGCTCTCTCGGCACCTCAAGAGAGTCGGAAGATGCGTCGACCTCCTCAATGGGCTATCCATGGCGTAATAGCCCCTGCAACAGGCCGCTGGCGTGAGCGGGGAATGGACGAACCCTTGGGCAGCCAGTCCTCCTCCATCCACAGCGTCAGGACTAGTTGTTACCTTGAAGATAGGAAGGTCTATGAAATCCCATCATTGGGCAGAATCAAACTGGCCATATTTTTTGCTCATGCATTACTTCTGTTATTCGCCCTTTGCCGAAATAGAACTTTAAGGCAATGAGAAATTTGCACTCAGACAAGATTCGCGTTTGCTCAAATTGCATCCAGGTAGGTGACCAGAGGACGCGCTACCAGTCGGATTTCCATGAGTTCGCTTATTTCATTCGCGGGCACGTGTAATAATGACAAAGCATTGTCACTTCCTTGCCTGAAGAACGGAGCTTTTATTGTATTCCGAAGTCTACGAGCATATACTCTTTCGGCGAGTTACGGGCCCCCGAAAGGCGCCTACAATCAAGAGGATCGGCGTCTTTAGAGCCGATCACTTTTATTAACCACGCCCATTCGGGCTTCAAGAAACTTTAAAATCTGTGAACGATAAAAGACCTAAGAATCTCGATTTTACAACTCTTCGCCTTCCTCTGCCGGCCATCACATCGATTCTGCACCGAATCTCTGGTGTTTTTGTTTTTGCCGGTGTCGCCGTTTTGCTTTGGCTTTTCAGTGAATCGATGGCGTCCGCCGACGGATTCGCTCGCGTCGAGCAATGGCTGAATCAGCTGCCCGTCAAGCTGCTTCTATGGGCCGTCCTTGCCGGCCTGCTGTATCACTTTATCGCTGGTATCAAACATCTGTTGATGGACATGGGGGTCGGCGAGACTTTCGCTGGAAGTTTGTTTGGTGCCAAATTGGTCATTGCGCTCTCAGCTCTTGCGATAGTGCTGGCAGGGGTATGGTTATGGTAACTAATGTGACGAGTTTTGGGCGCAGCGGACTTTACGACTGGCTTGTTCAGCGCATAACCGCCGTTATTCTAGCGGTCTACTTTGTAATGTTGCTCGGCTATCTTGTGCTGAATCCTGATCTCAATTACCAGCAATGGCATGAGCTTTTCGGCGCCACCTGGATGCGGATCGCAAGCCTTATGGCGCTCATGGCGCTCTGTGCCCATGCTTGGATTGGTATGTGGACAATTTCCACCGACTATCTGACCTCAGGCATGCTGGGAGCAAAGGCGACTCTGATCCGCTGCTTCTTCCAGGCAGCCTGCGTTGTATTGATTTTCATTTACCTCGTTTGGGGTATTCAGATTTTGTGGGGTATATAAATGTCCGGCATGCGCACACTGTCTTTTGATGCTGTGATAGTTGGAGGGGGCGGTGCAGGTATGCGCGCGGCCCTGCAATTGGCACAATCTGGCTACAAGACAGCAGTAATCAGCAAAGTTTTTCCAACCCGATCACATACAGTCTCAGCTCAGGGTGGTATTACCTGTGCAATCGCTAGTGCAGATCCGAACGATGACTGGCGCTGGCACATGTACGATACGGTTAAAGGCTCTGACTATATTGGCGATCAGGATGCTATCGAATATATGTGCAGCGAAGGTCCCCAGACTGTATATGAGCTAGAGCATATGGGTCTGCCGTTTTCTAGAACCGAGAGCGGACGTATCTATCAACGCCCATTTGGTGGGCAGTCGAAAGACTACGGCAAGGGTGGGCAGGCCGCACGTACTTGTGCTGCGGCTGATCGGACTGGCCATGCTCTTTTGCATACGCTCTATCAGGGTAATCTTAAGAATAAAACTGTCTTCTTCAATGAGTGGTACGCAACCGATCTGGTAAGAAACCAGGACGGTGTCGTGGTGGGAGTCATAGCCATATGCATTGAAACTGGCGAGACGGTTTACATCAAATCCAAAGCAACCGTCTTTGCGACCGGTGGTGCTGGACGAATTTATGCGTCCACAACCAACGCCATGATCTGTACTGGCGATGGCGTGGGAATGGCATTACGCGCCGGATATCCGGTACAAGATATCGAGATGTGGCAGTTCCACCCTACAGGTATCTATGGTGCAGGGACGCTGGTGACGGAAGGCTGTCGTGGAGAAGGCGGCTATCTCATTAACAAGGACGGTGAGCGCTTCATGGAGCGATATGCTCCAAATGCCAAAGACCTAGCCGGCCGTGATGTTGTAGCACGATCCATGATTCTGGAAATAATTCAGGGTCGTGGTTGTGGGCCGGAAGGAGATCACGTGCTGTTAAAGCTTGATCATCTTGGAGAGAAGGTTCTGAATTCCAAACTTCCTGGCATTCTTGAATTGTCCCGCACTTTTGCTCACGTCGATCCAATTAAAGAACCAATTCCAGTTGTACCTACGTGTCATTACATGATGGGAGGGATCCCCACGAATATAAATGGTCAGGCATTGACCCAGGATGGTAACGGCAAAGACAGAATTATTGAAGGCTTGTTCGCAGTCGGAGAAGTTGCCTGTGTATCAGTACACGGGGCCAATCGGCTCGGAGGCAATTCTCTCCTGGATCTGGTGGTATTTGGTCGCGCTGCGGGCAAGCACATTGAATGGATGTTGCGCCAGGGAATTGAGCAGCGCTCTGCATCTGAATCAGATATCGAACAGGCGTTGTCCCGACTGAATCGCTTGAATAGTACAAAGTCTGGTGAAAGTGTGGCTGAAGTGAGGACCGAGCTTCAGACTACTATGCAGAATCACTTTGGGGTTTTCAGGAGCGGTGACTTCATGCGTGATGGTATCGAGAAGCTCAAAGTTCTGCGCGAGCGAGTCGCTAATGTCAATCTTGCCGATAAGAGCAATGCATTCAATACTGCGCGCATTGAGGCTTTGGAGTTGGAAAATCTATTTGAGGTTGCGGAAGCGACTGCAATCGCAGCGGAAGCCAGAACTGAGAGTCGCGGCGCTCATGCCAGAGACGATTATCAGGAACGGGACGATGAGAACTGGCTTTGTCACTCACTGTACTTTGCTGACACCAAGAGTGTAAGCAAGCGGGCAGTTAACTTCTCTCCGAAGACCGTTGAAAAATTTGAACCCAAAATACGAACCTACTAATTTACTCCGAACAACATAGAACACCTGAATTTGTTCAGGAAAAGGTAGAAATAACCGTGATAGTGAGCCTATATCGCTATAACCCAGAAACTGATGCCAAGCCCAGTATGCAGGATTATGAATTGGAGATGCCGGTTGGCAAAGACCTCATGGTTCTGGATGTTCTAGAGTTACTCAAGCGCAAAGACCCATCCATCGCTTATCGACGGTCATGTCGTGAGGGTGTATGCGGATCTGATGGCATGAATATCAACGGCACCAACGCGCTGGGGTGTATCACTCCGGTATCAAGCGTTGTGAAACCAGGTGGTAAGTTGGTGATACGCCCCCTCCCTGGGCTGCCAGTGGTTCGCGACCTGGTAGTCGATATGACTGTGTTCTATAACCAGTTTGAAAAAATTCAGCCCTTCTTGATTAACAATACAGTTGCGCCAGCAATGGAGCGTCTTCAGTCCCCTGAAGACAGAGAAAAACTTGATGGGCTGTATGAGTGCATTCTGTGCGCTTGCTGCAGTACCAATTGTCCCTCTTTCTGGTGGAATCCTGAAAAATTCATTGGTCCTGCTGGCTTGTTGCAGGCATACCGATTTCTTGCAGATACTAGAGATACAGCAACTAACGAACGGCTTTCCAATCTTGAAGATCCATTCAGTGTATTCAGATGCCGGGGAATCATGAACTGTGTAGCGGTCTGCCCCAAGGGGCTAAACCCTACGCGTGCCATTGGGCATATTCGTTCCATGCTACTTCAGCGCTCTACCTGATAAATTCGTTTAAGAGGAAGCAACCTGAGATAACTGAGCTATCTTGATTAGTAATCTACGGGCTTCCTCAATTACCCGGGAAATATACAGATGCATGATAGCATTATGGAGTTAATGTGGAGTACGGGACACCTGTCTGGCGGTAATGCCTCGTACGTTGAACAATTGTATGACCAGTTTCTGAAGGATCCCGAACTGGTGTCGCAGGAATGGCGGCTTTTGTTCCAAAATCTGCCAAAAATATCTGACGATGCTCAATCGGATATTTCTCATTTGGAAATCCAGAAACACTTCAAAAAACTCGCTAAAGAAAGTCGCTATAAACCCCTTCTCAGTAATGATGCTGTCGTCAATTCCGAACATGAGAACAAACAGGTCAGAGTGCTGCACCTGATAAGCTCCTATCGTGTACGAGGGCATCAGAAGGCAAAACTTGACCCCTTGAATCTGATGAGACGAGAACAGGTTCCTGATTTGCAACTGGACTTTCATGGTTTGTCTCCAGCAGACCACACCACAGTTTTTCAGACCGGCTCGCTTTTCATTAAAAAGGACAAGGCCCCGCTACGAGCAATCATCGAACTGCTTGAGAAAATCTATTGCGGGTCGATTGGTTATGAGTTCATGCATATAGTCAATCTTGCGGAGAAGCAGTGGATTCAGAAACGCATTGAAAGTAAGCATGGCAGTCCCGATTACGGGCCGGATGTAAAGCACCATCTTCTTGAACGACTAAGTGCCGCAGAGGGACTTGAAAAGCACCTTGATTCCAAGTATCCGGGTACCAAAAGGTTTGGTCTTGAAGGGGGCGAGTCACTTATACCCCTGGTGGATGAGCTCATTCAGCAATCGGGAAGTTATGGCGTCAAGGAAATCGTCATTGGCATGGCCCACAGAGGGCGACTGAACCTATTGGTCAATACTTTGGGCAAGAACCCATCGGATTTGTTCAGCGAGTTCGAAGGTCGCGCCACATACAAGAGTTCCGGGGACGTGAAATACCACCAGGGTTTCTCCTCAAATGTCATGACCCCTGGCGGCGAAGTCCACCTTGCCATGGCATTTAACCCATCACATTTGGAAATTGTTGCGCCTGTTGTCGAAGGATCTGTAAGGGCCCGTCAGGACCGCAGATTGGATCAGCATGGCAATGCTGTCATTCCGTTGATCATTCATGGAGACGCTGCTTTTGCCGGACAGGGTGTTGTCATGGAGACTTTCCAGATGTCAAAGACCCGCGCTTACTCGACGGGAGGCACTGTCCACATAATTATCAATAACCAGGTCGGATTTACCACACACCGCCAAGAAGATGCCCGGTCTACAGAGTACTGTACCGATGTAGCTAAAATGGTGCAGGCTCCGATATTTCATGTAAACGGAGATGATCCTGAAGCAGTCCTGTTTGCAACACAGTTGGCTCTGGATTTCCGCTATGAATTCAAGAAGGATGTTGTCATCGATCTGTTTTGCTACAGACGTCGTGGTCATAATGAAACCGACGAACCCTCCAGCACTCAACCTCTGATGTACAACCAGATCAGGCAGCAAAAGACAACTAGAGCACTGTATGCCGAACGTCTCATTGCCGAATCTGTGGTAACAGAGGAAGAAGCGGAGTATTTGAATTCTTCCTATCGCAAGGCCTTGGACACAGGTTCACATGTTGTGAAGTCCCTGGTGAAGGAGCCGTCGGTTGAATTATTTGTGGATTGGAACCCCTACCTGGGCCATGAGTGGAATCCTCATTATAATACGACGATCAAGCTGGAGACGCTTAAGGCATTGGCTCGCAAGGTCGTCTCCATTCCTGCAAATTTCAGCCTGCAGAAACAGGTGCAGAAAATCATTGAGGACCGCTCTCAGATGGCCGCAGGTGAAAAGCCTGTGGACTGGGGTTTTGCAGAAACACTTGCCTACGCAAGTATTCTCACCACAGGGAACAAAGTTCGCATTACTGGCCAGGATGTAGGTAGGGGCACCTTTTCTCATCGTCACGCGGTTCTGCACGACCAGCAGAACGGCAGTGAATTCATCCCCCTCAAGTCTATCTCTCAGGACCCGCGTGCTTTTGCAATTTATGACTCGTTGCTGTCCGAAGTGGCCGTACTCGCCTTTGAATACGGATACGCCACTACCACACCTAACGCATTGGTGATCTGGGAGGCGCAGTTCGGGGACTTCGCCAATTCGGCCCAGGTAGTTATTGATCAATTCATAGCCAGTGGAGAGCACAAATGGCAACGCCTTTGTGGGCTGACAATGTTGCTTCCCCATGGATATGAAGGGCAGGGACCGGAACATTCTTCAGCACGACTGGAACGTTTTCTGCAACTGTGTGCAGAGCAGAATATCCAGGTTTGCTTGCCGACGACTTCCGCCCAAGTCTTCCATATGCTTCGACGTCAGGTGCTCTGTCCTTTGAGAAAGCCTTTGGTAGTAATGTCTCCAAAGAGCCTGTTGCGTCACAAAGAAACGACCTCAACGTTGGAAGAGTTGGCAAAAGGCACGTTCCAGGTGGTGATTGGCGAAACCGATGCACTGGAAACGAAGAAGGTAAAACGCATTATTCTCTGTAGCGGCAAGGTCTATTACGACTTGCGTCAAGAACGTAGAGCCCGCGGCATAGACAATATTGCAATCATTAGACTGGAGCAGCTTTACCCGTTCCCATCGGATGACCTGCGTCAGGCGATGAGCAAGTTCGGTAATTTCCAGGAAGTTGTGTGGTGTCAGGAAGAACCCATGAATCAAGGGGCTTGGTACTCAAGTCAGCATCACTTGCGCAGGGTTTCCCAAGAGTTGAACGCCTCTGTAAAACTGACTTACGCCGGAAGAGAGGCCTCTGCAGCGGCAGCGGCCGGTTACCCGGCCTTGCATCTAGAACAACAACGTAATTTTATAGATCAAGCGTTACAGCTGATCGACTAAAACCGAAAACGTAGCAAAGGGAAATGAGATGACCATTGAAATTAAAGCACCCACCCTGCCTGAATCAGTTCCGGATGGAACAATTGCAACGTGGCATAAAAAAGCAGGTGACGTTGTGAAGCGTGACGAATTGTTGGTAGATATTGAAACCGACAAAGTGGTAATAGAGGTGGTATCTCCAGCTGACGGCGTTTTACATCAGATTCTCAAGAAAACCGGAGACACGATCGTCAGCAACGAGTTGATTGCTACCGTTCAGGCCGGTGCTTCGGCCAATGCAGCAAGTAGTGCCGTTGCCGACAAAAAACCAGAGACTCTGGGGTCCGAAGCAGCATCTGCTGAAGAACCAATGTTAAGTCCCGCAGCGAAAAAAATTGCGGAAGAGAACGGCGTCAATATTGAAAATATAATAGGTTCTGGCAAGCACGGACGAGTCACAAAAGAGGATGTTCTTGAGTTTATTGCCAAGCCGAAACCACAGTTAGCCGTAGCTGTCTCTGCCGCGGAAAGTTCGAATACACTCAGTGTTTCTTCGGGTCGAGTGGAAGAGCGAGTACCGATGAGCAGGCTACGTGCAAAAGTCGCAGAGCGCCTGTTGCAAGCAAGTCAAACCACGGCAATGCTGACTACATTTAACGAAGTGGACATGGCTCCCATCATGACTCTTCGGAATAAGTATAAGGACATGTTCGAAAAGACTCACGATGGTGTTCGTCTTGGTTTCATGTCCTTCTTCGTCCGCGCCAGCGTAGAGGCATTGAAACGATTCCCAGCTGTGAATGCATCCATTGACGGGAACGATATCGTCTACCACGGCTACCAGGATATAGGTGTTGCCGTCTCCTCTCCAAGGGGGCTGGTAGTGCCTGTGCTGCGCAATGTCGATCACATGGGATTGGCGCAAATTGAGGGCCAGATTCGCGAATTCGGAATGAAAGCACAGGATGGCAAGTTGTCAATTGAGGAAATGAGCGGAGGTACTTTCACCATTTCCAATGGTGGTGTTTTTGGATCTCTGCTGTCCACTCCAATTCTGAACCCTCCGCAAACCGCAATTTTAGGAATGCATAAGATTCAGGAAAGACCGGTGGCAATTGATGGCGAAGTAAAAATTCGTCCTATGATGTACCTGGCGCTCTCTTATGATCACCGTATGATTGATGGCAAAGAAGCGGTGCAGTTCCTGGTGACAATCAAGGAGCTTTTGGAAGACCCGGCAAGAATTTTGTTGGAAATCTAATTAATTTGTAGAAAAGACTACTAAGAGTAACTCTATGACAAGCAAATACGACGTCGTTGTAATTGGAGCAGGGCCGGCTGGTTATGTCGCCGCGATCCGCTGTGCGCAGCTTGGCCTTAAAACTGCCTGCGTGGAAAAATGGCACGACGAAAAAAACAATCCAATTTATGGCGGTACTTGCCTCAATGTTGGCTGCATCCCATCCAAGGCACTTTTGGACAGCTCACACAAGTATGTGGAGGCCCAGAAAGGATTGCAGGCACACGGAATAAAGGCAGACAATATCAGCATCGATGTTGGGGCTATGATAGCCCGCAAAACCAAAATTGTGGGTCAATTAACACAAGGGGTTAAATCCCTTTTCTCTGCCAACAAAGTTGAAGGCATTGCCGGAACGGGTCGGCTACTGAGCGACAAAAAAATACTCATAACCCGACACGATGGCAGCACCGAAGAGATCGCTGCCGATAACGTCATAATTGCGGCGGGCTCTGTGCCTATCAATATTCCTTCTGCTCCCATCGACAATGAAACGATTGTGGACTCCACGGGTGCTCTTGAATTTACAAGTGTTCCCAAGCGACTCGGCGTGATCGGTGCCGGTGTTATCGGACTGGAACTGGGCAGCGTGTGGGCGCGTCTCGGTGCTGAGGTCACGGTAATAGAAGCCATGGACGCATTCCTGCCAGCCGTCGATACACAGATAGCAAAAGAAGCGCAGAAAATACTGACCAAACAGGGTCTGAATATCAAGCTTGCTGCCAAAGTGACCGGCACCAGTGTCAGTAAAGGCAAATCCAAGACGGTAACAGTTAGCTATACCGATCAAAACGGGGCCCAAGAGGCTGTATTTGACAAACTTATTGTCGCTGTCGGTCGTCGCCCGCTAACGGAGAATTTGATCGATGAGAAAAGTGGTGTGCAGTTGGATAAACGTGGTTTTGTCATCGTCGATGACAGCTGCGCCACTTCCGTGCCCGGCATTTACGCAGCTGGCGACGTCGTTAGAGGCCCAATGCTTGCGCACAAGGGTATGGAAGAAGGTGTGATGGTCGCCGAGCGCATTGCTGGGAAGAAGACTCAAGTCAATTATGCGCTGGTACCTTTTGTGATTTACACGCACCCTGAAATCGCCTGGGTAGGTAAAACTGAACAGCAGTTGCAGGAAGAAGGCCGTGATTACAATGTCGGTTCCTTCCCGTTCAGCATCAACGGTCGTGCAATGGCAGCAAATGAAACCGAAGGGATGGTTAAGCTTCTGTCCGATGCCAAGACCGATCGAATTCTGGGCTGCCACATTATTGGCCCAAGTGCTGCAGATCTCGTCCAGCAGATAGTCATCGCAATGGAATTCAGCGCAAGTGCCGAAGACATTGGTTTAACGATGTTTTCTCATCCGGCTCTGTCTGAAGCAGTTCACGAAGCTGCTCTGGCTGTTAACGGTCACGCAGTACACATGGTAAACAAGCGCAAACGCTGAGCGATCAAAAGCTTCAATCAAGCTCATAATTAGATGTACGAGGATGTAGTATGAATTTACACGAATATCAGGCGAAGCAGCTGTTTGCCGAGTATGGATTACCCGTCTCCAAAGGATACGCAGTTGATAACCCCGAAGATGCAGTTGCTGCTGCTGACAAGCTGGGAGGAGACAAGTGGGTAGTGAAGGCGCAGGTGCATGCTGGCGGTCGCGGCAAAGCTGGGGGCGTGAAGCTTGTTTCCAGCAAGGAAGAAATCAAGGCTTTTGCCGAAAAATGGCTTGGCAAAAATCTAGTGACCTATCAGACAGACGCCAATGGCCAGCCAGTGACTCGAATTCTGGTGGAGACCTGTACTGATATTGCAAGGGAATTATATCTCGGCGCGGTTATTGATCGTTCATCTCGTCGAATCGTCTTCATGGCATCTACCGAAGGTGGGGTAGAGATTGAGAAAGTTGCCGAAGAAACCCCTGAGAAAATACTCAAGGCAACGATAGATCCGCTTTGTGGGGCACAACCATTCCAGGCACGTGAATTGGCCTTCCAGCTAGGGTTGAACGACCTGCAGGTCAAACAATTTACAAATCTGTTCCTGGGGTTGGCAAAATTGTTTGCCGATCTGGATCTGGCGCTGCTTGAAATCAATCCGTTGGTTATTACCAGCGAGGGTAATCTTCACTGTCTCGACGGCAAAATCAATATCGATGGTAATGCCATGTACAGGCAACCCAAGCTGCGTGCAATGCATGACCCCAGCCAGGATGACGAGCGCGAGGCGCGTGCAGCAAAGTGGGAACTTAACTACGTGGCGCTGGACGGCAATATCGGTTGTATGGTGAACGGTGCGGGATTGGCGATGGGCACTATGGATATCGTGCAATTGCATGGTGGCAAACCAGCGAACTTTCTTGATGTAGGCGGTGGGGCTACTAAAGAGCGTGTGACTGAAGCTTTCAAAATTATTTTATCCGACAACAATGTTCAGGCTGTGCTTATCAACATTTTCGGTGGAATAGTGCGCTGCGACATGATTGCTGAAGGAATTATTGGCGCCGTGGCTGAAGTCGGTGTGACAGTTCCTGTCGTGGTCCGGCTTGAAGGTAACAACGCAGAGTTGGGTCGCAAGGTTCTGGGCGACAGCGGATTGAATATTATCGCTGCAAGCAGCCTGACGGATGCCGCAGAAAAAGTAGTTGCAGCTGCAAGGGGTGCCAAATGAGTATTTTGCTTAGTAAGAACACCAGAGTCATTTGCCAGGGCTTTACCGGGTCGCAGGGCACTTTCCATTCCGAGCAAGCGATCCAGTACGGAACCAAAATGGTTGGTGGCGTCACTCCGGGAAAAGGCGGACAAATTCATCTCGGATTGCCGGTCTTTAACACTGTAAAAGAAGCAATACGTGACACTGGCGCTGAAGCGTCTGTTATTTATGTTCCAGCGCCGTTCTGCAAGGATTCAATCCTCGAGGCGGCCTTCGCAGGCATAAAGCTCATTGTATGTATTACTGAAGGCATCCCGACGCTCGACATGCTGGATGTTAAAGTAAAGTGTGACGAGTTGGGCGTGCGTCTGATAGGGCCCAACTGCCCCGGCGT
>CAIOZF010000052.1 GCA_903862645.1 uncultured Gammaproteobacteria bacterium | reverse complement strand
TTAAATGCAGCACACCATCTTGCAACTGGATCTCCTCCGGAAAAAGGTTGGGGCGTAACTCCAGATAGCAGAAGCAAATCTACCAAAATTATGGAAGGACATAGTTTTGATGACGCACTTTCGCACCCGGGAACTGGGAAAAAGAAAACTGGGCATTTTGGACATTTGCTGAAAAATGGTGGAGCCGACGGATCTGGCACGCGACACGTTGCGGTGGATTCTTGGGCCATCAGGGCTTTGGCAAATAATCATGAGATGAAGGGTGGAGAAAAACTTCTAACCCGTCAACGTAACTATGATCATTACGCAGACATGTATCGAACTGCTACCGACCATTTGAATGCCGAAAATGCAGACAATCCGGACTGGGAGCACCTCCACCCACACCAACTTCAGGCTATAACTTGGGTGCACGTTAAAAATCGTTCTGCTCAGCATGGCGAAGAAAGTAATAAAAAGGGCCAGAAAGGCCGTGGTACTAGGTCTGATAATGTGAATAAAAAGAAAAAAGAAGTTTTGAAAGATATGGGAATTGACGAGTCAACAACAAACGAGGGTAACATTCACCTCGCCCAGTTGTTACAGCATTTTGCTTCACCAATGGGAGGCACAAAAGATTCTAGTAATACCGATCTTCACCCAGATGCTGAAACATCATATTGCACAACCTGTAATGTAAAGATTTTCAAAGTCAATGATGGATCTATCAACCCTTGGCAGCATGACCTTTCCACCGGGGCTGGTGTGGCTCATCAAGCAGTTCCCCGCGAAGAAGACACTGACAATTAGGCTTTTTCCTGCCGAAGACCTAAGATAGACTCCGAAGAGATGAATCTAAACGAAAGAGGGCTGTAATGGCTAAGTTCGCCTACAACGAGATTAAGGCACCCGCCGACGTGGATACGTTGCGCGATGAGTCTTGCCCTATCTGTTCAGAATCTGATGCCTATGATGGCAACCAGTGTCAGGTCTGTGGCTACGTTGCCCCACCCAAGCCTTTCCGCGATCCCGATGTAGACTTGGCCCGTACCCTTGACCTTCGTAAGCAAGTTGATGAAGCACAGGGCGATTTTGGTGGAACCAACACTTCCCCCGTAGAAGCCGGTGACACTCTCCCCAGTCAAGATGATATGACTCAGATGGCATACGAGCAAGACCAAGCCCCAGTTAACCCAGATATGGTTGACGAAGATGGACGAGTGCCCGTAGATGTTCGTGCCCTAGATGCCGATGGTCCGCCCGTCCCCAAAGACGTTGAAAATGGATCTGAGCAATTCGCCATCCCCACGGCAGATGAAGAATTGATTGAACCTGCTGACGTTGAAGATGAACCTGAGCCCGGTGAGGTTGATGAAACTCGTGCTATTGAAGACGAGCAAGCATCAGCGATTGTCTGCCCAGTGTGTGGACTAACTGCTCCCTCCGCTGGAGCATACACTTCTGGTGATGGCCTTACCGATGCTGTAAACGATGGCATGGGTCTTTCCGCTGGCGCTCCTTGCCCCAACTGCGGTAAGGGCGTTCTTGGCCCAGCCGCACAGATGGTTGCAATGTCAGTTCGTTACTACACGAACTAGGCTATAGCCTGTCTGTTCCTCTCTAGTTCCTCTGAAGGTGTGAATCGTGCGGCAATCGTCGTGTGATAAAACATCGAAGGAGTAGAGTAGATGAGTAACGAAAACAATAACCGCCGTGCATTGTTGAGCACGATTGCACGTCAGCAGCAGATCATTGACAACCAGGCTATCCGTCTTTCCACGGTAAGTGCACAGGTTGATTTCATTGCCCGCGTTGCTGGCATCTCTGAGCAGGTCAAGGAAATCAGCAAGCACGCTGACATCATGAACCCTGCCCAGCCCGTTCCGGACCCCGCATCATCGGGCCCGACCCGGACCACTCAGGAGACTGCAACCCCAGAGGCTCGCGACAACGCGCAACTTCTTGGTGAGACTCCCGGTTCCGTGAACAACCTTGCAGCAGATCAAGTTGACACCGCGTTGCGTCCCGGCCAGTCGATTCCGACTTCGCCTTGGGGCACCCCAACCGATGTTACCTCGCCTGTTGCTGGCACTGAGACTCACGTCCCCAACGAACTCACCCGCCTTGAGGTGGATGTTCGCGTTGGTGACCCGAACAATCCTCAGATTGCATTCCCTCTCCTTGGCGGCCCTGAAGTTGCCGCTACTGAGCAGGGTGTTGGTGGACAAGCCGCAGCCGCTTCGCGTAACCGCGTTGTTGCTTCTTTGAACTTGGCTCGACTGCGCATTGCCGCTGGTCTTGCTAAGGGCGATGACCTCTCGGTTTCTGCCGCAATTGAATCAGATCGTTCATTGAGTAACGAAATGATTGCCCACGAGATCAACATTCTCTCGGGCGTGAACAAGGCTGCTTCCAAGCAGGCTCGCACCAACAACAACCTTGTTCCTCGCAAGGCTTCTGCAAGCCGTACCACCCCCTCATTCGTGGGTGACAACGCTCCCGGCATCGTCTCGACTGGCGCCGTGACCGCAGAAGAAACTGCCGATTCGGACTTGTTCTTCTAATTCCGTAATCAAAAATTTAAAGGGCTAGTCTTACTTATTCGGTGAGACTAGCCCTTTGAATTTGTAATACCCCTGTCTCAGGCGCTAAATCTCCATTGAAACATTAGAAAGTACGGCGTTCCGATACGCCGGTTTAACTACCCGCAGAAAGGTGGGAAGATATGCTGAGGACGCGGATCGCTACGTCGTACATCAAGCGAACAATTCGCCCATTGTACTCCGCTACACAGGCAACACCAAAGTCAGTCTTCCTCGATTCCGACTGGGATCGTGCGATTGACATTTACCCAGGTATGGTTTTCGCTCGCACCACTGGTGAGAACGTCAGCCTTATCGGTGCAACTAACGGGACCCCGGCGAACGAAGTTCCTTACGGTCTTGGTGCACTCTACGTCGGTGGCGACGGAATTGATGAAGTTCTTGACTCAGGAATCAACGCCTTCTCGGTGTGGGTCATGAGTCCGGATGCTGAATTCGAAATTCTTGCTCCCGCATTCGACACTGGTTCAACCTGGACAGATCCCGGTAACGGAACCGAAGTTCTGGTTCACGCCATTGCTACTGGTGCTTACCAGGGCAAGTTGGCTCCCGCCGGTCAAACCGGTCGTGGAACCTTGAGCACCGCCCCGGTTGCTCGCCTGATCAAGGTCAACTCCGCTACGAAGATCACCATCGGTGGACTTCGCTAAATATTGCCCGAAAGGAAATAAATACAATGTCGCAAATGACTGTTGCGGGCAATGGCCTTAAGGGTCGAGTTGCCAAAAAGAGTGACGATTACGTCTCTCAGATTCTGAACCGCCGCGAGGCCGGTGCTACCCTCACCCACGAGGCTAAGGTCCGTAAGATGGCCCTTATCCTTCAGGACGAGGTTAATGGCATCAAGCGTCTCGGTGTCGGTATGGTTGGTCCTATCCAACTGAAGTTGCGTTACCAGGGTATCACCCGTAACGTGCTCGTCGAGGACCCGGTAACCCCTGGTACCCCGGTTGAGTACGACGTGTGGGACGACTTGGGCCAGGCATACATCATGTCCGGCACCGAAGGCGAAGTCCGAGTGACTCCGTTCGAAGGCAAGCGTGTTCCGGTTCGCTTCTTCCGTAGTGCTTCACGTCCCGCGATTCGTAAGGAAGACTTGTTCTACCTTCGTATCAACGCCGTTGAGCAGGCTCAGGACGAGACCAAGCAGGCCATCTTGAAGCAGGAAGACTCACGTCTTCTCGTGATCTTGCAGGCTGCCGTTACGGACTACGCATCACGTCCGGACCACACGGTTTCACCGAACCACAACATCACCGAAGGTTCAGGTTACCTGACCCCCGGTTCGTTGTACTCGGCTGTTGCCCAGACCGACCTGCACGAACTGCAGTCGGCTCGCCTCCTCATCAACCCTTACGACTTCCGTGACCTCTACCGCTGGGACATTAACCAGACCGGTTGGGCGTTCAAGGACCGCGTGGTTGCTGGAGAGACGATCACCTCATTCGGTGAGTTCCAGATCCAACGTTCGATCATTGTTCCTCAGAACAAGGTGTTCCTCACCCCTGAACCTAACTTCTTGGGTGTCTTCCCCGTCCTGTACTCACTCGACGTTGAAGAGAACCACCAGGTTGAGGCATTCTGGAAGGGTTGGGTATTCGACGAGATGGTTTCGATGGCTATTCTTAACCCTCGCGGTATCGCAACGATCACCAAGTCCTAATTTCTTAGGTCTAACAAAAGGCTCCGGTGCTTCGGCACCGGGGCTTTTTGGTTTTCCTAGACTATGGTGTATAGTATTCCCGTTAGGCCCTGTAACTCAGTTGGTTAGAGTGCCACCCTGTCACGGTGGATGTCGTCGGTTCGAGTCCGATCAGGGTCGCGCCCTGCAAGCATTAAGGTGATGCATCAGACTTTTAATCTGAGGAACACGGATCGTTACCGTGGCGGGGTACTGTACGATCGCTTAAATCAACTCCAAAAGTATATAGACTTAGGAGAAAACATGACTGAATTGACCGAGAGCCTAAAGGTCCTCGTCGCAGATCTTGTTGTATTTAAGTTCAAGGCCCACGGATACCATTGGAACGTGGAAGGCAAAGATTTCTCCGAATACCACGCATTGTTTGAGAACATTTACGTAGATGCTGATGGCAGCATTGATCTTTTTGCGGAGAACATTCGTAAACTTGGTGACTATGCCCCATACAAGATTTCTCGCGTCCTTCAGTTGAGTACACTTCCTGAAAGTGACGTTACCTCAAACGCCCAGACTATGACGTCAGATCTTCTACAATCCAATGACATGCTGATCGCCAAATTGAAACAAGCGTTTAATGTTGCCAATGGCGAAAACGAACAAGGTGTAGCAAACTTTATTGCAGAACGTATTGACATGCACCAGAAGTGGTCTTGGCAGTTGCGAGCATCTCTACACGCTTAAAACGAACCTATCTAAAACCCTCTATCTACGTGTAATCACTAGATAGGGGGTTTGATATATATGATGAATAAATATATCAAAAAGTTTATTGATTCCCAGTTGATTATTGCAGATAAAATTACTGCATTTGCTGGATCCATGAAATTCGTTTACATTTCTGTAGCCATCTTTGGTATTTGGATGATCTTTGTAGAAAAAGATCCATGGCCCACTTTAACCCTTGTAGTCTCCTTAGAGGCCATCTTTCTTTCCACCTTTGTGATGATCGGTCAGAACCGTTTATCTGCTATTCAGCAAAAGAAGACGGAACACGAATTTCACCGCCAGGAGGCAGAGTTGGAAGAAAATACCCATATCAACGAGCAGATTCATGATTTGGCTCAAAAGATTCACGATACGGCCCAGCAGATTCATGATATGACTGAGGACATTCAAACTAAAATCAGTAAGTGACATACCCTGTTAGCGGCCCTGTGCGCCCGTCTAAGGGGTAGAGACTAAAGGAGTACCTCATGGGTCAACCAGTTACTGTTCTGCCCGGATTCACCAACGTGTGGCTTCCTGTGGGTGCCGGTGGCACTTACAATGAAGGAGACACGGTGGTTTTGACTAATTCCGAGTTTGCCACGCTTACAGATACCGATTTTAATGACCGAGTATTGGATACCTCTGCCTCAGAAGAGTCCGATCCAGATCGCAGTGCTTACCCCCTAGTTGTTTCGGTTTTTGAGGCTGCGCCTTATATTCAAGACCTAGACTCTCGCGTAAGTTATATCGAAGATAACATCTAACTAGGCGCTTTATAGCCCCTTTGTTTAAATTATAACATTTTAGCGTTTTACGCTATTATCTTTTCTTTGCTATGAGGAGTTAAAATGTCTGATATGACTATTGTGGCCCAAGACGGACCCACTCGTTTTTTGCTATCCACCGGGGCCAAGCGCAGCGGAGTACCCGTTGGCCAGATCGCTGACACCTTAGAGCGAGTAATCTATCCTTCAGCAACCATCCCTTCGTTGATGGCACGGGGCAATTGGCGCGATCCCAAGCCCGGAATCAACATTGACGATATTCTTGCGGTAGTTGATCCGGTCTAACTTCGGGCTGTCGTTAGACTCCCTATAGCCACTAAATAGTAGAAATGATTATATTTAGTGAGGTGATCTAGGTGGGCCTACTTTGGGTCAATGCCGTCGCTGAACAAATTGATTGGCGCAAGAGGCGTCTTGATGATCTTTTTGGTTCCAATGACATGGATAAACTTTTCCAAGGTCATCCGCAAACTCCGCCCCCTTTTGAACAGGCCGGTCGCACAAAGAAGCAACCCCGCTATTATGCAGTTGACCCGGAAAACCCGGATGACAACCCAGTAAAACGGGCTCTAACAAAATTGTCTGAGACCCCGAAAGAAGATCGCCATAAATTGTTAGAATCTTTTGATCCCCGGGAACTGCGAAGCACCCAGCCATGGATCACCTCTGGCGCTATGCGTTTCTACATGAAAGATGAAGACAAAGAAAAAGGCGAAACCGCCGCTGATCAAAATAACATTGGCAATAAGTATCCATTTGTCTACAAACGTAGCGATGGTCAAAATATTATCCTAAGTGGACACCACAGAGCCACTAGGGCCCTGCTTCGTGGGGAACCCTTGATGGCACTGACGGCAGAAGGCGACTGACGCCGTTTGGACCCTGTCAGGGGGCCTGTAGCCACGATGAAAAAGGTGTAAGGCATTTACATCTAGTGCTAAGGAGCGCATCATGCCTGTAACGATGGTCAGGAACACACTTCCGGGCCTTTTTGTCCTCTCGTCAGACCCCAAGGGTAGCCACTATGTTGAGTGGCAAGCAGCAAATGACCCTCAGGGTGGAGATGTACAACCAGCCCCCGAAGAGATTGTCGGCACCCCACAATTCCTGCGTGCAGTTCAGCGCGGGATTCTCGTCCTGGAAGAAGACAACAACGATCCTGCCATCGTTGAAGCACTGAAGCGCCAAGTTGATTCTTGGAAAGCCCGCAGTGGTGAAAACGCCGCCGCGGAAACTGCAGTAATTGATGACAAGGTTGAAGAAC
>CAIOZF010000051.1 GCA_903862645.1 uncultured Gammaproteobacteria bacterium | reverse complement strand
GGCGTGTTGGCCGTGGCCTTGGGGCTGACGCTTTACGATCTGATGGGGAAGAAAGACCGCTCTCTGCCCGGCCACTCTGTTCGAGCGACCAGTCCCGAAGACCGCGCGCTCCTCTCGGATGACATCCGCTGGACGGCGCATTTTTACGATGCGTGGATCAACCACCCCGAGCGACTGATGCATGAGCTGATCGCCGATGGCCACCGTGCGCACAACCCGTCGCTCGTCAGCAACCATTGCGAACTCTTGGCATTCCATGAGAACCGTCTGACCTTGCGGGATACGGTACTGGACACCGAGGTTGGCGTTACGGCCGATCTCGTGGTGAACGCAACGGGCGCATGGTTAGAGCAACTAAGCGGCCTATTTAGCGTGCCCAAGGGCCGCATGATGGGAACCAAAGGCTCGCATCTGGTCATGGACCATCCCGCACTGCTGGCCGCGCTCAAGGGGCGCATGGTGTACTTTGAGGCGAAGGATGGCCGCGTCTGCATCGTCTACCCCTTCATGGGCCGTGTGCTGGCCGGGTCTACCGATATTCCTGTGTTGAACCCGGATGAGGTGGAGACAGACTCTTGCGAGATTGAGTACCTGCTGAAAGTGCTGCACGAGGTCTTCCCGCGACTGCGCTTTTCCAAAGACCAGATTGTTTACACCTTCGTTGGGGTGCGGCCACTCGCCACCATCCAGTCCAGGAATGTTGTCTCAGGCAAACCCGACAAAAGTTCCCGCGACCACTCTGTCATCGTCGACGGGCCTGACGGCTCCAGAACCCTCTCGGTGGTAAACCTCGTGGGCGGCAAGTGGACCACCTTTCGCGCGCTGGCCGAGGAAGCCACCGATGCCGTGCTCAAGCTGCTCCAAAAGCCGCGCGCCGTGTCAACGGCCGGGTTGCCCATCCCCAGCACTGACCTGGGCTTCGATGGTGCAGACATACAATCATTGCGTCGCTTGTGTCGCCTGACCGGGGTGGTTCGTTTGTCCGACCTGGTTTTGCACCGCAGTCTGGCGGCCTTTCTGGGTCATTTGGACCATGCCACCCTGGAAGTCATGGCCCAAGCGGCGAGCGAGGAGTTGGGCTGGAGCATCGAACGACGGCACCTGGAGGTGTCCCGGTGCCGGTCCATTCTTGTCAACAAACACAATATGCAGCAGCTAGCGCAAGCCAATTAGAAAGACTGTGTGTGACCTCTCGACCATTGCATTTGCTTCAGCGCGAGATCGCAAGCCCTTTGTGGATCCAGCTCAGGGACATTCTGAGGCAGCAAATCGTCAGTGGGGAGTTGGGAGTCAACGCAAAGCTGCCTTCTGAGGCAGAGCTTGGCGAGATGTATGGCATCTCGCGCATCGTGGTGCGCGAAACGCTGTCAGACCTGGTGCGCAGCGGCCTTATCTATAAGATCAAGGGCAAGGGCGCCTTCATCTCCACCCCCAAGCGTGACGAAGACTTCATCTCTATGGTGCTGGGCTTTTCGGACGAGATGGCGCTCAAAGGCCGGGTTGTCAAAACTCAGATCCTGCACCAGAGCCAACGCGCGCCGGACGAAAAAGAAGCCGTTGCACTAGGCCTGCAAAACAACAGCGAAGTGACATCGCTGCGGCGACTTCGCAGTGTGGACGGCAATATCCGGCTGCTAGTCAGCACCGCCATCCCCACCGATGTGGCGCCAGAACTGCACAAAATCCGGCTGGAGGACAAGTCTCTGTACGAAGTGCTGCGGCGCCAGTACGGGCTGCATGTGGCCAGGGCGGAGCGCTGGATAGACGCCGCGCTACCCGACGCCGAAACCATGGAGCTCTTGCAGCT
>CAIOZF010000050.1 GCA_903862645.1 uncultured Gammaproteobacteria bacterium | reverse complement strand
GCAAGAACGTGGTGCTGGCGACAAAGTGCGGCAAGCAGATGAGCTCGACCGGCGCGCTGAAGGGGGGGGCTCGCAGCACCATCATCACGTCAGTGGAAGATTCGCTGCGTCGCCTAAAAACCGACTGGATCGACCTGATGTATATGCACGACCCCGATCCGAGCACGCCGATAGAGGAATCGCTGCGCGCGCTGGATGACTTGGTACGCCAGGGCAAGGTGCGATACATCGGCTGCTCGAATTTTGCTGCCTGGCAACTGGCTGAGGCCGCTTATGTTGCCGATCATCGCAACCTGCATCACTTCATCTGCAGTCAGGATGAGTACAGCCTGCTGACGCGTGCTCCGGAGAAAGAAATGATTCCGGCCATGAAACATTTCGGTTTGGGACTCATACCCTATTTCCCGCTGGCCAGTGGCCTGCTCACCGGCAAGTACAAGCGCGACGCTATGCCTAAGGGTGCGCGCCTCACTCAGAGCGAAAAGCTAGCGAAGTATTTCTTTGCCGATCCGAACGTCTGGACTCGGATCGAGAAACTCGAGGCATTCTGTGATGAGCAGGGACATTCCATGACGGAACTGGCCTTCAGCTGGCTGGGGGCGCAGCAACCAGTGTCCAGTATCATCGCCGGCGCATCCAATCCGGCGCAGCTAGAGGAGAACGTGATGTCGGCGAACTGGAAGTTGACCGCCGAGGACATGAAGCGAATCGATGATCTGCTGATGGTTTGACTTAGTTACTATGACAACGCTGCATCATGGTGCGCACCTTTTTTGTCGATCATTTCATGCTCGGACCTAAATCCCTCACACCGGGTAGCGACGTTGCCAACCGGCTTGCCGACGGTACGACAAAACGAACCGGTTGCTGATCTGAAGCAGACAGCTGAGTAGAAATCAGAGTGGCAACAAGATTTCCCCTGAATTAGGGTATGTGAAAGGGACGCTTGGGTTGCACCAGCCTAGGTTCCCGTAAACCAGCCTACGTATAGCCGGTCAGCAGTGACTGCGTTGGAGCGGAGTCTGACTCGTATCTCCGTGGCAGCTTGTGTCCGCACATCAAGGACGCTACGAATCGGCCTTGCCGATAGCCCATAGATCCTTATCTGGAGCGGATCTTCAAGCATTTCACGATGGGACAATGGAGAGCTCGTCGAAATTTCTGCTTCTCTAGAATCTCTTGATATCGTCCGCCACCTTCGCAAGGGTATCGCTCCAATCCCCCGGACGCTGCGTTGCGTAGATCACAAAGCCTCGATACCAGTGATGCGGATGAACGGCGACATCCCAGCGGCGATCAGCGCCAACGGATCGCAGCAGCCAGACCGGCTTGCCCATGCCCCCGGCGAGATGCGCCACTGTGCTGTCCACGCTGATGACCAGATCCAGGTGCTGAATGACCGCAGCAGTTTCTTCAAGATCGTTCAGATCATTGCTCAGGTTCAGGATTGGCAGGCCATTTCCCACCGAGTCGAGTTGTTATGCTGCGGCGCCTACTTGCACACTGACAAGCGCGCCTTGCGCGCTAACAATAACGGGGCTAAGGGCTGAGAGCGGGATGGAACGAATCGCATCATTTCGATTGCCAGGATTTCCGGCCCAGGAAAGACCTATTCGGGGTCGCCGGAGGGGGCTCAGGCGCGCACTCCATTCCTGGACCTTGGACTGCAACGGGGCGAGATACGGCTCCGCTACCCCGCGAACTGCTGATGCCTGCAAGTGTTTCAGCATCGAATACAGCAACAACGTTGCGCCCGGCACATGAAAGTCGAACGAACATTCCATCCCGGACGTCACGGCGCCATCGACCCCGGCAACCCGCGACAGGAGGCTGACCGCTTCGGGACGCACCTCCACCAGCACCGTTGCGCCAAGTGCCTTCAGGTCGCTGGCATACCGGACGAAATTGAGGCTGTCTCCGAGACCCGGCCAATCATGCAGCAACACAGTTTTGCCACTCAGCGATTCGCCATCCCAGACGGGAAGTCCTTTGGTAACGGGACCGGTTCGTCGACCATCACGCCAGTCGGCATGAACCTGTGCCCAATGCGCGATGAGCATTTCGGTTTCGTTCAGGCGGAAGGAGTGCTGCTCGGGTGTTTCATCCAGTGCACGTGACAAATAGGGTGCGTGAGCCGTCTCCGGCACCTCCGTCGGGAACCACGGCAACAGCCGGCGAATGAGCTGCAGCAGCATGGCTGCGAGCCTCAGCCCGTGATTTCCGGCAGCGGCAGATCCTCTGCTGGAAGGATGAATATCTTGTCAGGTCCTGCGCTGGTCTCGAGCCAGACAAATGGCACGCGCGGAAACGCGCGCTCCAATACGCGCCTGTTATGCCCGATCTCCATCACGAGCAGTCCCGCAGGTTTGAGATGCCGCCTCGCTT
>CAIOZF010000049.1 GCA_903862645.1 uncultured Gammaproteobacteria bacterium | reverse complement strand
TGAGCAGTCCTCCTCCCCGCCTCCTCGCACCCTCTGGCTGCGCCCGACGCTACGACTTTCCCAGCAGGAGGCCGTGGCGTCTGCGACCATGACGGCAACCGGGGACAATTTCTTCAACGCCTTCGCCGTGTTCCTGAATGCCAGTGCCGTGCAGATGGGCTGGCTGACGGCAATTCCACAGCTCTTCGGCGCTCTGGCCCAATTGCTCTCGGCCTGGCTGGGCAACTATCTGCCACGCAAACCCCTCGTGGTGATGACCGCCGCCGTTCAGGCCGTAGTGGTGTTGCTGCTGTCTTTTCTCGCGCTCAGCCGCAGCACCCATTCGGTCGGCTGGTTGATCACGCTGGCGGTGTTCTATTTCTCCTGCATGAACTTCATTCAGCCACAATGGCGCGCATGGATGGGCAGCATCGTGCCTCAGCGCCGCCGTGGCGTGTTCTTCGCCTCGCGTACGCGCCTGACTATGATGTCGTCGCTGGGGATCTTCGTTGCCGGCGGTGCACTCCTGACGCTGAGCGAGGAGCTCGACGTGGTCTGGCTGGGGTTTGCTCTGCTGTTCGCTGCCGCTGCCGCAGGGAGGGGGATTTCCAGTCGCCTGCTGGCGCAGATGCATGACCCGGACCCGCATACACACGCGGCCAGCCGCAAGGGTTTCCTGCACAGCATGCAGCAACTGCGAGCCTCGTTGAAGGACAAGACCTTTCGTGACTACAGTTTCTTTGTCGCCGCAATGCAGGGCGTGGTGGCCATCTCAGCGCCATTCTTCGCCGTGTACATGCTGCGTGACCTGCACTTCACCTATCTCGAATACAGCCTCAACGCGATTGCCTCGATCCTGACGCAGTTCCTCACGCTCAGCTTCTGGGGACGCTTCAGCGACCGTTTCGGCAATCGGCTGGTGATGATGATCTCCAGCATCATCATTCCGGTAGTGCCGGTGCTATGGCTGTTCTCGCCGGATCATTACTATCTGCTGGTGGTGCAGATGGTGTCCGGCTTCGTGTGGAGTGGTTTCAGTCTCAGCACCGCCAACTACCTCTATGATATCCGGCCACACAAGAGCGACTTCGCTGTCTACGCTGCCATGCAGTCTGCGCTCAGTGCCTGCGCGGTATTCTTCGGCGCGATTGCAGGGGGCTGGATTGCGTCGGCGGCGCCGGCTGTGGTGCAGGCGGTGCCGTTCATGGATTCCCTGCTGAGCCCGCTGTATCTGGTCTTCATCGCCAGTTGTGTCCTACGCATTGCGGTGACGGCCTGGTTCATTCCCCGGGCCGTGGAGCCTCACGGGCGCAGGCGCCCGAAGTTCCTGCAGATCATCTTTCGTATCTCACGGTTCAATGCCATCTCCGGGGTCTCGCTGGACTGGCTTAGCGTGACGCGCCGCAAGCAAAAAGGAGTGCGCTCCGAGGCGGACGAGCTTGATGAGGATGAACACCCTTGATAGCGAGCGGCAGGCAGGTGTTGACGATGCGTGCATCCACACTGCCGGGTATGGTGGTGCTGGATCCGTTTCATAAAATGATTGAGAGGATATCAACGGATAATCGCGCTGTTGTGATGGAGCCTTGGTCCGTTTTGTCTGCGCAGGAGTTATGAACATTTATTATCTGGGTGGATCTAGATTGCTACGAGAAACCTACCTCTTCCCCCTGTTTAAGATCTTTCTCAACCAAGCCCTCACCCCTTCGGCCGCACCACATTCAACATCTCCGTCAATCCCGCCACGGCTGCGCCGACATTCGCGAGTTCTGCTGGCACGATCATGGTGTTATTCGTCTTCGCGAGGTTGCCGAATTCCTTCACATACTGTTCCGCCACGCGCAGATTCACGGCTTGCTGGCCGCCGGGCTCCTGGATCGCGGAGGCGATTCTACGCAGGCCCTCTGCGGTGGCGATGGCGATCAGTTCGATCTCTTTGGCGCGCCCTTCGGCTTCGTTGATCTGGCGCATTTTGTCGGCTTCGGAGAGGTTGATCACTTCCTGCTTCTGGCCTTCGGAGACGTTGATCATGGCCTGGCGTTCGCCTTCGGATTTGGCGATGGCGGCACGGCGTTCGCGTTCGGCGCGCATCTGTTGTTCGAGAGCGTCTTTGATGCTGACGGGCAGTTCGATGTCGGAGATTTCATAGCGCAGTACTTTGATGCCCCAGGGGCTGGCGGCTTCGTCGAGGGCTTTGACCACGTCTTCGTTGATCTTGGCGCGCTCCTCGAAGGTCTTGTCGAGGTCGGTCTGGCCGATGACCGAGCGCATGGTGGTCTGCGCCAACTGCGAAGCGGCGTGGCGGTAGTTGTTGATGCCGTAACTAGCCTTCTGTGCATCGACGACCTGCATGTAGAGCACGCCGTTGATGCCGACCTGGATATTGTCGCGCGTGACGCAGGTCTGGCGTTCCACGTCGATGACTTCTTCCTTGAGCGTGTGCTGGTAGGCCACCTTGTCGATGAAGGGAATCAGCAGATGAAAGCCGGAGTCGAGCGTGCGCGAATATTTTCCCAGCCGTTCCACGACAAAGTTGGAGCGTTGCGGAACGATGCGTGCCGTCTTGGCGATAGTGATGATGATGGCGATGGCAAAACCAATTGCGAGCAGGTTGCCGGGGGTTAGCTGTTCCATGCTGATGTCCTCTGGTTGATTTCAGGTGGGGGTGCGTTCGCGGGAGACCGTCAGCCGGATGCCCTCGTTGGAGATGACCCAGACGGGTTCGCCTGCTTTTAATTCCTCTGCAGAGGAGGCAGTCCAGCTCACGCCATTGAGGGTGACGCGGCCGCTGCCATGCTGAAAATCGTTGATCACCGTGGCGCGCTCGCCGATGTCCTGCTGAAAGCTCGGGCTCTCCTCCGTTTTGTCTTTGGTGTTGCCCCGGAACCAGTGCGTCATGCGCTTGCGGGCCAGGACCAGGGTGGCGACACTGATGATGCCGAACGAGGCGTACTGCATCGCCAGCGCCTCGATCAGCCCGAACTGCAGCAACAGGCCGGTGATGATTGCAGCGATGCCGAAAAATACGGCGACAATACCAGTGACCAGTAGTTCGGTAATAATAAGGACCGTTCCCACCAGCATCCACAACAGGGCTGCAGTCATGCTTTCTCCTTGTCAGTTTTCAAGTATTGGTTTTCTCGTCAATCGGCCAGCCAGACTTCCCTGGCCCATTGCCAGATATTTTCCCAGCTCTCATCGCCGATGCGTTGATCCCACAACAACACGGTGCCGTCTTGGCTGATGCAGTAGTAGGCTCCATTAGTTTCGCAGATCGGCAGATAGCGTCTGGGCAGGCCCAGGCTCCAGGCGACGGCTGCGACTTCCGGCAGATAGGTGTGGGAGTTGCGATCGGTGACTGTGACTGGTTCGAGCTTGCCGTAAACCACATCGCTGACGGTAAGCAGGAAAAAGCGCAGGTCGTCCGGCATGGAGATCAGCAGTTCCTCCTCGATTTCCACCAGCAGGTCTTCGTCTGGTAAATCCAGCGGGACCGGCACTGGCTCGTTACGTTCCCGCAATATGTCTATGACGTCTTCCATGTTACTGATTGGCTCCTGCGTCCCGCTCTTCCACCCTGGCGCCTGCCAGTATGCCAGGTAGTGCGTAGTTCCCCTCGTGGCAGGCGAATTCGTACATTTTTTCGTCGGTCCTGTTCATGGGGATTTCCGCTGTCCACGCTGATGTGAAAGTGTCCGGGTCGTTTACGGTAAAGCTGTAATTGATGGTATCGGGGCCGACGCGGGTGAAGCGTTCGGTGGTCCGGAATTGGTCCGCTGAGCCGCGATAGGTTTGTAGGGGATGAAAGTTGTGGGTCTCCACTACCAATGTCTCGTTTTCCCAGCGACCTATCGAGTCGCCCAGCCACGGCTGCAAGGCGGCTGGCAGAGGTTCGTCGTCGATGCGGATGATACGCGCATCGTGCACCATCTCCACAAGAATCATGACGTAACCGGGGGATTGCACGATCTGATAATAATTGTTGTAGAGGATCGGCAGCATGGGCGGACCGGAGCTGGAGCCGAAGGAGAGCAGGCAGCGTTCGGAGAGGGAGCGGGATTCCGGGCCATCTGAGGGTCTCAGGCGGCGCTCTTCAGCAGCTATTTCCATGCGCGCACGAGCCGCAGCTGTCGGTGCGGGGGTGCGTCCATCGGGTGGGTCAACCACCAGCGAGGTGCGCGGTTCACCGTTGTAGACGGCGATGGTAGTACCGTCATCAAACCAGAAGTTGTTGTAGCTGTCCTCCAGATCAATCTGGTCTTTGGTAGGAGCCGGTCGATTGGGGTCGCTCGGCAGATCCGCCTCTGCGGTGCGGTCGGCGATCTGTTGTTCCCAGACGCGTTGTTCTTCAGCAGTCAGTGCCGGTTTGCCCTCAAAGCGCGCGGGGCGCTCCATGGGGGTGATGGTATTGTTGGTCCACATGCCCTGCAGATCGGGCTTGCCGTCGGCGGTGCGGGGAGCGGTGTAGGTGGATGTCTGGGCTGCGGCCTGGGGTGCTGTGCCTGCATCCATGAGCAGGAGCAGACCACCAAGGGCGATGACAGATGGAGCGGAAAGACGGTTGATCATTATTGTTCTCCAGGTCTTACCGGGTGTGCGTGATTGGCGGTCCGAGCGTAACAAACAACTTCGCGGGCGTGCAAGACCATCTGGGGAGCGCACGTGCGATCTGCCGGATGAGTCGTTCGTGCTGTCCTTACTGCGGTTTGCGCAGACGCAACAGGAATTGATCGGACAAGCGTTGCAGCATCGGGTCGAAGATCGAGAGGCGGTGATTGTCGGCCAGGTTGTGGAGCAGGTCGCTCTCCGCCTCGACGATAAAACCGGCCTGTTCGCTGACGCGGATGGCGTCGGCTTTCTGCATCCGGTGCATGCGCTCGTTGTCCAGATCCGGATTGCCGACGTGATCGATGACCCCCACCACCCCACCGGGCTTGAGGACGCGGTGGATCTGCTCCAGCATCTGCTGTGCACGCTCAGGGTTGGCGTTGAAGTAATCGTGCAGTATCTGTGAGATCAGGACTAAGTCTACGGAGGCGGGCTCCAGCCCAAGATCCAGCGCTTGGCGCTCCAGGCGCACGACGTTGGTGAGCCTGCCAGCCTTCATCTTCTGCTCCAGCGCAGCGCCCTGCAACATGTCACTGCGGTCGTCGGGATCACTGCTGCGCTGTGGCGGCGTCTGGGCATAGACCACGCCCCCGGGGCCGACCGCCTTGGCGAGCACATAGGTGAAGTAACCCTCTGCCGCGTACAGGTCGATCACGGTCATCCCCAGCTCGACACCCAGGAAATCCAGCACGTCCACGGGCTTGCGTGCCGGGTCGCGAATACGGTCGGCAACGTCCCGGCCGGGCTCGCTCAGGGCGGCTGTGAGAGCCGCCTTGTCCAGCGCCAGCGCCTCTGTGATTGGCAGGCAACTCAGTAGGCAACCGAGCAAACAGACTGGTATCAGCAGGGCTGGTCGTCTGTTTGTGTGAGTGGACGCTCTGGGTGCTTGCATGAACGCTGATCCCGAAAGTGGAGGAGGGCAGGGCCGAGTATGCCTAATCGGGCTCGCCATGACAAAGCGGTGCCACTGTATTAGCATTCCCGGCCATTGCCCTCTTGAGTCATCGTCATGAATTACCTGCCCGCTATTGAACTGCTTACCCCCCGTGGCTGCGAGCCCATAGCATCTGTGATCTGGCTGCATGGGCTGGGCGCTGACGGCAACGACTTTGCCGGCGTCGTGCCGGAGCTGCGCCTGCCGGCGACACTGCCGATCCGTTTCGTGTTTCCCCACGCGCCATCGATTCCGGTGACTATCAACAATGGCTTCGTGATGCCCGCCTGGTATGACATTCTGGAGATGGATGTGCAGCGCCGCGTGGATGAAGCGCAGTTGATACGCTCGGCAGCGGCCGTGCATGCCTTGATAGAGCGCGAGGTCGAGCGGGGAGTGGACAGCCAGCGCATCGTGCTGGCCGGTTTCTCTCAGGGCGGGGCGGTAATTCTGCATGCGGCGCTGACCTGTCGGCTACCGCTGGCAGGCGCGATGTCGCTGTCGAGCTATTTCCCTACTGCGAAATCCATATCGCCAGACCCGGTCAACGCGCATTTGCCTGTGCTGATCTGTCACGGAACCCATGATCCGGTGGTCAACGAAAGTCTGGGGCTGCATGCCGACGAGGCGCTGCGCGCCATGGGGCATCCGACCCGCTACCACGATTACCGTATGGAGCACTCGGTGTGTCTGGAGGAGATCCGTGACATCTCCGCCTGGCTGCAGATGGTTCTGCGTTAGTGCGGTGTTAACCCGGCGCTAGAGTCCGACGCCGCGCGCCATCAGGAAAGCCAGCACTGGAATGAAAAGCAACAGGACCAGCTCCAGGCGCAGCACGCGAATCACCCCGACGGGAACCGCCAGCGTCTCGGCCTCATTCTTGCGGTTGCGCATAAGAAACACGGTCGGATAGATCGACAGCAGACCCACCACCACGAACAGGCTCAGCTTGGCGTGAAAAACCGGATTGTTGGTGTAGAAGTCGCTGGGTTTAGCACCCGTGAACCACAGCAACACCCCGCAGGCGAGCACCACCACTGCACTCAATCCGTAGGCCGCATCCACCTTGATCAAGTTGCGGACGTCCTCTTTCGTTATCTGTGGCGCTATCGCCATGTTTTCGATAATCAGCGTCACGGCGAGCACCAGTACGGCACCCAGGTGCACGTAGCGGATCAGGATATCCAGCATGATCATTTTCCCCTGCGGTTATTGGTCGCTACCCTTGATCGTGATCGCATGCTTTGTCAGCACTTGCGCCAGCTGGCCATTGTTGTGAGCCGCCAGTGTATCCGTGTAGCCGCCGAGGCTCTCGCCCCCGATGAACAGTTGTGGCAGCGTACTGCTGCCGGTGAGTTGCTGCAGGCGAGCGCGCACCTCTTGCTGTAGGCGCGGTTCGAGGAAGTCGCCGCGGTCCAGTTCCAAGAGCCTATAAGCAATGCCTATCTGCTCCAGCAGCTGACGCGCGCCGCGACAATAGGAGCACCAGCTCAGCGAAAACAGGGTGACTCGGTGAGTCGGGTCGGCAATGGCACGGTCGACAAAATCGCTGCCGTGGCCGAAGGATTGTTTGGAGGAGTCGGTTGCTGGGATGGTGTTGTTGTCATTCATGAGACGAGTTCACTGGATTGGTTCACGGCTGCTAGGGAAGGCTGGTTGCCTTCAGGTATTGTGGCACAATAGGCTCCTCTATATAAAACCAAGGAGCTCTACATGATCGGATATGTCACATTGGGAACCAATGATATTGCACGCGCCGCCGCATTCTATGATGCGCTGCTGGCAGAACTGAACGCCAAGAGGACAATGGAGTTCCCGACATTTATCGCATGGGGATCAAGCCCGACGGGTGTCAGCCTGTGCGTCATCAAACCCCACGATGGCAATGTAGCTACCGGCGGCAATGGCACGATGGTCGCGCTGGCAGCGGACAGCAAGGCCACTGTGGATCGCGTCTACAAGAAGGCCATGGAACTGGGTGCGAAGGACGAGGGCCCAGCAGGTCCACGTGGCGATACCTACTATGCCGGCTACTTCCGTGACCCTGACGGCAACAAGCTCAATATATTCTACTCAGGCGCCTGATCCTTTCGGACGGCAGGGAGTCTCCTATGCCCGGGCTGCGAGTACGCAAGAAGCGTCTCAAGCTGTAGCGCATCACCGCTGAAGCCCGGCAGCTCATTGTGCACAAGGGCTTTGCGGAGACGACCATTCAGGAGATTGCCGAGGCCGCAGATGTCGGCCTCGGCACACTCTACCTTAAGACATCAGAATCATCGTCACTCAGACCTATCGCAAACTCGCCTTTTTGTGAAGGCGCGGTATCCAGGCTCGCAAACTCCCTCCGGGGCTGGTTATGGGTACTACTGTCTCAAGCATCTTCGCGCTCTACTACCACCACCTGCAGGGCTACCTGTGCCAGTTCATTTCCGAGGAAGAATTCAAGAAGAGCCTGCGTGATGCCATGCGGATGCTGCTGCCACACGCCCTCTGATTGCGGCTCCTGCGGGATTTTTTCTTGCTGAATTCTGAATTTGACAAACTGGTGATGGATACTCCTCGCGCCCGTCTGCTATTCCTTCCGAGCGGTGATAGGATCGCGTCCGGGCCTGCTCCTGAACCAGTTCAGTTTCACTGCATGAGTGGTCAACAATAAATTTTTCCGAGAGATTCCGCTGTACTCGTCACCAGACCCTGGAGGGTTGTATGTTTGGTAGAACGTTCGGTTCCAAGTTTTTGAAGACTTCGCACAGCAGCTGGAGGCAGCCGCTTAGCATCGGACTCGCCGCGTTGTTCTGCGCGGTTACCGCCAGTTCACTGCAGGCAGCCGAGCGCGTTGGGGACTTTTCTCTGCTCGATCAGGACGGCTTTTTCCATCACATCGGCTGGTATGATGACCACAAGGCGATCGCCTTCCTGGTGCAGGTCAATGGTAGTGACCAGACTGAGCAGGCGGCTGCAACCTATGCACAGCTGCAATCCCGTTTCGATACCCAGGGTATCGAGTTCATGATGATCAACCCGCTGGGGCAGGAGCGCGCCTCTGTCAAACAAGCGGCGGCAGATATGGGGGTATATATTCCGGTCCTCATAGATGATGCGCAGATGATCTCCAGCGCCATGGGCCTCGACAAGAGCGGGGAGGTTTTCCTGTTCGGCCCGAGCACCTTCGAAGTGATGTTCCGTGGTCCGGTGACGGCCCTGGAAGCCGCACTCAACGAGGTCGTGGCGGACAAGCCGGTCAGTACTGCCGTCGTCGCGATGACGGGCTCTGACGTGACTTACCAGAGCAACGTCAGCATCTCTTATGTCAGCGATGTGGCGCCGATCCTGGCGGACAATTGCGCGACCTGCCACCGTGATGGTGGTATCGCACCGTTCGCGATGGATAGCCATGCCATGGTGCAGGGCTGGTCGCCGATGATTCGTGAGGTGTTGATGACCAAGCGCATGCCGCCCGGTCAGATCGATCCCCATGTTGGCAATTTTTCCAACGATTATGTCCTCTCCGTGGAAGAACAGCAGACGCTTATCAGCTGGGTTGAAGCCGGTTCTCCCAAGGACGGAAGCAGCGATCCTTTGACAGCCCTGACCTGGCCGGAATCCAAGTGGGCCTTCGGTGAGCCGGATTTGATTGTAAAGGTGCCACCGCAAGAGATACCCGCTACAGGCGTAATGGATTACATCACTGTGATGGTGCCTTTCGCAGGTCTGGATCGTGACCGCTGGGTGCGCGCCAGCCAGTACATCGCCGGTGACCGCACCGTGCTGCACCATACGCTGAATGCGGTGATCGCCCCCGGAACAAGACCTACCGCCGGGAGTTTCCTCGGTGGCGGAGATCCGAATGCCGCCTTCGTCACGCCTTATATCCCGGGTGCTGAGCCGCACATGGAAGCGGCCAATACCGGTGGCTTGCTCAAGGCCGGTTCGATGCTTGGACTGCAGCTGCACTACACCACCACCGGCAAGGAGACTGTTGATGCAAGCGAGATCGGTGTCTGGTTCTATCCGGACGATCAGGTTCCTCAGGAGCGCAGATCCGGTGAGTGTGCCTGCATATTCCCGGACGGCTGGACCAACATTCCGGCTTACGACCCGAACTTCGAACAATCACAAACCATCGTTATCGAGCGTGAGGCGTATCTCCAGAGTTTCATCCCGCACATGCACTTCCGTGGCAAGAACATGCGCTTCGCGGCGCACTACCCGGATGGCTCCATTGAGCAGTTGATCAACATTGCGAACTATAACTACAACTGGCAACTCGACTACCAACTGGAGGAGCCGAAGCGGGTGCCGGCCGGTACGAAGATCGTGGTCACAGCTGCTTTCGACAACTCAGCGCAGAACAAGGCCAACCCCGATCCAGCCCGTGAAGTGCCCTGGGGTCAGCAGAGCTGGGATGAGATGTTCTTCGGTCAGGTGTATTGGAAGTATGTCGATCAGAGCACACTGGTCAGCAGCACTGCGCAGTAAGCGGCCGTTACAGTTTGAGAATTAAAGACAAGGGAGTGGATCGAAGGAACCGAATAAAAAGGGGAAGTGGCTGAATGGCCTCTTCCCCTTTTTATTTTACTGCTTTCTATCTTGTTGCTTTCTAAATTATTACTTCAGCGCTGGATTGTTGGGCTGTGGCTCACCCAGCACGGCGCTGTTGCGCAGGATACCTACGCCTTCCACTTCAGTTTCGAACACGTCGCCTGGAACCATCGGACGGGTAGTGCCCATGGTGCCGGACCAGATAATGTCGCCCGGTTCGAGGGTGAAGTAGTGGGAGATGTAGCTGACCATGTAGTCGAAGTTGTAAAGCATGTCAGAAGTGTTCTCGCCCTGACGCACTTCACCGTTCAGACGACCTTCGATCTTGATGTTGTTCGGGTCGATGCCAGTGACCAGTTTCGGGCCAACGGAGTTGAAGGTTTTGGCACCCTTGGCGCGAGTCCACTGCAGGTCTGCACCTTGCCAGTCACGGGCACTGCCGTCATTGCCGGCGGTGACACCGAAGATGTAATTCGGGGCGTCTTCAACGGAGACGTTCTCGGCGTGCTTGCCGATCACAATTACGGCTTCCGCTTCGTAGTGGTAGTTCGTGCTTTCGATGGGGATGACCATCGGCTCATCCGGACCAATAATGGAGCGGGATGGAACGATGAACAGGCCTGGGTATTCTGCGGGTTCGCCAGTGAGGTGGCTTCTGAAGTTCAGCGCGGTCATGACGACCAGCTCAGGGTCTACGGGAGCTTTGAGAGTGACGGCGGACTGATCCACTGTCTGGCCGGTGCGTGCACCTTCCAGATAAGGGGCGTCGCTGAGTTGGTGAATGGTCGTGCCGACCAGTTCGCCCCAAGAAATTGTGCCATTCTGTTCATAGCGTACATATTCTGCTGCCTGGACAGAGCCTGCCAGCGCCATGGAAACCAGTAATCCTGCAGACAACGTTTTGATCGTGTGTTTCATTCGAACACCTCCTGTTATTGAATTGTAGCCTTGCCAGTCCGGGCATCAAACGCAGTGTTGAAATGAGGATCTGGTCAGCATGTGCGTCGCCCCGTGCGGGTTGACAGCGGGCACTATCGTGAACGTAAAGTCCTTTTTAATCAAGCCGGATGGAAGGACCGGCACGACTTACCCTCGGTTTTGCGTTTGTGGCGATTACGCATATCATCGGCTTCACGGTCTTCACGACAACCCTTGCTACCACCGAGAAAAAGCTATGTCCCGATTCTGGAATTTGCCCGTTCGGCGCCCCGCCACCACAGTTTCTTCAGCGTTCTGGCGAGGACTGACCTTCGTCACGATTACCTGTATTTCCGGGCCATTGGTGGCGGCCGAGGATACCAGCCTGGTGCGTGTCGAGCCGGAGAGTGTTGGCGTCTCCTCGGCGCGGCTGCTGCTGCTGGATACCATGCTGCGCCAGCATGTTGATGATGGCCGCGTCGCCGGTCTGGTGGCGGGTGTTGCCCGGCATGGCCGTATCGTTTATCTCGAGGCCATGGGGTCGCAGGTCCTGGTCGAGGGTGCCCAGGCGGCGACGCCGATGCGTGAGGATTCCATTTTCCAGATCCGCTCGAATACCAAGGCGATCACCTCGCTCGCGGTCATGCAGCTGATTGAGGCGGGTCTTATAGGCTTGGATGATCCGGTCTCCACCTCTATCCCCAGTTTTGCAGACATGGTGGTATTCACGAATCCTGATGATCCCGATAACAGTCCGACGCGGGCGCCGTCTCGCGCAGTGACGATCAAGGATCTGCTGCTCAACGTCGGCGGCCTCAGTCATCGCGATGGCGCGCTGTATCAGAGCAGGGCAGTACGGTCACGCGCTGAGCCACTCGACGTGCTGGTGGAGAAGATTGCCGCAGTGCCATTGATGGGCGACCCGGGGACACGCTGGATCTACAGCGAATCGACCTCGGTGCTGAGTCGCGTGGTCGAGATCGTCTCTGGGCAGCACTTCGATGACTATCTCAACGAACACGTGCTGCAGCCCCTGAGCATGCCGGATACCGCCTTCCATGTGCCGCCGGAGAAAGTCGACCGTCTGGCGCGGATCTATGAAGTGCCCAGAGACGGTGGTGCTTTGGTACGAGTGCCGGAGATGGACGTGCCGATTACCTCTAAACCTGCGTTGCTGGAGGGTTCTGTGGGGCTGGTCAGCACAGTGCCCGACTATCTGCGCTTCCTGCAGGCCTTCCTCGATGGCGGTATTCTGGATGGACAGCGTGTCCTTTCGGAGCCGCTGATTGCCGAGATGACGCGCAACCACATCCCTCAGGAGCTGCTGCCGATCGGGATGTCGCCGCAGAATCCGATGCTGGACGTGGGCTGGGGGTATGGCTTCACCGTGGTGATCGACGAGGCGAAGAGTGCCTACGGTGTCAACAATGGCGAGTTTGGCTGGAGCGGCACACTGGGGACCTACGCCTGGGCGGACCCGGAGACGGACATGGTGGCCATTATCATGCTGCAGATTGCCCCGGCAAGTGCCCACAGGCTGCCGCAGAAGTTCAAGGCTCTGGTGTCGCAAACCCCAATCGATGAATAGCGCCGGTGTACTAATGAGCGGCGAATTATTACGCGTGCACAATGTCCTGTGCCGGATCAGCAGTCGCAGGATGCTGCGCGTGGATGACTTCGCGCTGGCGCTCGGGCAGCACTGGTGCGTGTTCGGCGGCAATGGGGCGGGCAAGTCGCTACTGGCGCAGCTGTTGTGCCGCAACCTTGTCAGCGGTCAGGATTTACAAGTAGTTTCCTTCGAAGAGCAGCAACAAGTGTGGGCGCTCGACAATCGGCACGACATCAGTGAGTACAGCGCCACCGCGCTCGATCAGGGCACCACTGTGGCGAGACTGATCCTTGGTGAGATGCCACCCGACGCCGACGGGATCGCCCGTTACGAGGCATTGCTGGTGGCGCTCGATCTGCACACTCTGCAACAGCGCGGCATTCGCTATCTCTCGTCCGGGCAGGTGCGCAAAGCGCTGCTCGCCAAGGCTTTGTATCGCCGGCCGCGTCTTCTGGTTCTGGATGATCCGCTGGAGAGTGTCGATCGCGACTCCCGGCAGCGCATTGCTGCCGTGCTGCAGCAATGGATGGGCCCGGACACCTGTACATTACTGTTGTCCAGGCGCCAGCGCGATATTTTGCCGGGCATCACCCATCTGGCGCTGATGGAGAATCTGCGGGTGGTGGAGCAGGGGCCGCTGCAGGAAGTGCAGGCAGGTGCAACATGGCAACGTCTGGCGCAGCGCGAGGTGGTTCTGCCTGCGTCTCTCCCGCCTGCCCTTTCGAGGCCTCACAGACATGCCGCCCTGACCGAGCTGGATCCAGAGCAACCGCTGTTCGAGCTGCAGGACGTCGACGCGGGCTATCAGGGACATCTGGTGCTGAAGCAGTTCTCATGGACGCTGCGCCGGGGCCAGCACACTCTCATCGAGGGGCCCAACGGGTGTGGCAAATCCACGCTGCTCAGCCTGATCAATGGCGAGAATCACAAGGCCTATGGGCAGGACGTGACGCTGTTCGGCCGCCGCCGTGGCAGTGGCGAGACAGTATGGGATGTGAAGGCGCGTTTTGGCACTGTGTCCAACGAGTTGCACAACAAGTATGTGAAGGGCTGGAAAGTGCTGGAAGTGGTGGTGTCCGGGTTCTTTGCCTCAGTCGGGCTGTACGACGACAGCGGCGCCAGTGAACGCAATGCTGCGTTGGACTGGCTGCACACCTTCCTCATCGCTGAGCTGGCGGGCGAGTACTACCACGAGTTGTCGTTCGGGCAGCAGCGCCTGGTGCTGCTGGCGCGCGCCATGGTCAAGCATCCTGCCATTCTGATTCTGGACGAGCCCTGTGTCGGGCTGGATGACTATTATCGGGCACTGATTCTGGGGACGGTGGACCTGATCGCTGCCACAACCGCCACCCAGATCATCTATGTCAGTCACACTGATGACGAGCGGCCGGCTTGTATCAATCAGCACATTCGCTTCAGCGCTCTGGGCCACTACACGATCAGCGCCTTGCGGATATAGTCGGGCCTCGCCGCGCGACGTGATGCAGGCCACCCTGCAGCAGAGCGCCGAGGTTTTAGTCCTCTACCCTCGCCCCACGGTGATTCCTTCCTGCGCAAACGCCGCGCGCAACTGCTGAGCAAACACTAGTGCCTGCGGCGTATCGCCGTGCAGGCACAGCGTTTCCGCCTTTACCTCCACTCGAAAGCCATCGATCGCCGTGACATAGCCTTCGCGGATCATGCTCAGGGATTGCGCGATGGCCTGCTGCGGATCGTGCAGCAGCGCGCGCGGGTCGTTGCGCGGCACCAATGAACCCCAGGCGGTGTAAGCGCGATCTGCGAAGACCTCCGAGCGAGTTCGCAGGCCGGCCTGCCGAGCGGCATGCAGCAATTCTCCCCCCGCCAGTCCCACTACCACCAGTGCCGAATTGCGCTCCTGATTGAACTCCTGGAGGACCATGATCAGATCCTCTGCCAAAACACGGTCGGCAGCGGCCTGGTTGTAGAGGGCGCCGTGGGGTTTGATATGAGAGAGCTCAGCGCCTTGGGCACTCGCCAGAGCGTCGATGGCACCCAACTGATACAACAGGTGGTTGCGCAGGCTCGCAAACCCGAGTTGCATCTCGCGTCGGCCGCCATGCTCGCGATCGGGCCAGGAGGGGTGCGCGCCGATGCTCACGCCGTGAGCAAGGGCAAGTCGAATAGCGGTGGTCATGGTGTCGGGGTCGCCAGCATGGACGCCGCAGCTGATGTTGGCGGAGCTGACCAGTGCGAGCAGTTCGCGGTCGTGGGGGCCCCCTTCCCCTAGGTCGGCGTTCAGATCGATATTCATGTAAAGCTCCGTTGAGAGTATTCGCTCAGCCGCTGCAAGTAGCGCTCCTGACGCTCCTTGGCAGCGATGGCCTCTTCCAGCGCGACCGGAACAAAATAGACAGAGGTGCCCGGCGGCACGTGTGCCAGTTGCCACAGATCTGCACGAATGACGTTGGCAATGCGCGGGTAACCCCCGATGGTCTGCGCGTCGTTCGCGAGCACGATGGGCAGGCCATCAGGCGGCACCTGCACGTCGCCGGGCAATACCCCGGCCGAACACAGTTCGCGAGGGGCTTCGAGCTGCAGGGCGCTGCCATTGAGGCGCAGCCCCATGCGATTACTCTGATGACTGATTCGCCAGGGCTGACTCCAGAACAGAATCTGCGAATCGGTAGTGAATGACTCATAATCCGGCCCCGGTAGTGCGCGCAGGATATGCGAGGGCGAGAGGGGGCGAATTCCTTTGCCGCTTTCCACCTGGTGCTGTGACGACGGGCCAGTCGGCAGCAGATCACCCGCCTGCAGAGCGCGCCCCTGCAGTCCTCCAAATCCTGCATTCAAATCCGTGCTGCGCGAGCCCATGACCATCGGCACATCGATGCCGCCGGCGAAGGCCAGATAGCAGCGGGCGCCCGGCACCAAGGGTTTACTCACAGTCAGCGTTTCGCCGCTGCGGATGATTGCCGCATGTCCGGGCAGCAGCCTGGTTTCGAACGCAGCATCGGGCGTGCTGTGCGATGCAGCAAAGCTGCTGCCGCTCATGGCTACTGCGCAGTCTTGCTCGAAACGCAACGCCAGTGGGCCGAAGCTTATTTCCAGCACCGCTGCGCCAGGCGCATTGCCGAGCAGCAGATTGGCCTGTTGCAGGGCGATGGGGTCGAGCGCGCCGCTTTGACTGATACCCAGATGCCGCAGACCATGGCGGCCGATGTCCTGGATGGTGGTGAGCGCTCCGCAGCGACTGATCTCAATCATGTCGTGCTTCCTGTCGCCACGAAACGGACGGTATCGCCGGGTAAAAGCAGCGCTGGGCGTTGTCGCGCCGCGTCGAAGAGAGTCGTGTCTGTGCGTCCGATGATGTGCCATCCCCCGGGTGTTGCGGAGGGGTAAACCGCTGTCTGGCTGCCTCCGATCGCGACCGAGCCAGCGGGTATCGACAGGCGTGGAGTAGCGCGCCGAGGAATAGCCAGCGCCGGGTCGAGGCCTCCAAGGTAAGCGAAACCGGGCAGAAAGCCGAGACAGAAGACGCGGTAGAGTCCGGCGCTGTGCCGCTCGATGATGGTCTCCGCAGAGAGACCTGTGTGCGCGGACACCGTCTGCAGATCCGGGCCTGCCTCACCGCCATAGGTGACCGGGATGGTGATAGTGTGCCTGAGCTGTTCAGCTGTATTCAGGGCTGAACTGGACGCTGTCTCGGGATTGTTCCAGAAGTTCAGGACTCTGGAGGTCAGAACATCAATGCGGGTTTGTATTTGGTGTGCATTCGACGCTGTCAGTCTGAGCAGCAGATTGCCCATGCCCGGGACAATTTCGAGCAATCCCATTTCCTCGCGCCGTGCTTCCAGTTCCGTTGTCACTGCCCAGAGGCGTTGTTGTAGAGGCAGGGGTGGCGTGCTGGTGCCGGTTGCGGTGAACAGAAACAGGAGAGCATCCTCCCCGAGTCGCGAGACACGCGGAGTGGCGACAAGTGCAGCGCGTGAGTCTATATTGGGCGTCATTGCAGGTAATCTATAGAACTGCCTGCAGGAATGCCATGAGCAACCGAACAGCAGGCCCAGCACGCCCGAACCGAAACCACAGGACATTCATGATGAAACCCATAGCAACAATTGCGGGCGCTCTTTTATTGAGCGTAGTGGTGTTGTCTTCGCACACTCTTGCCCAGGACATCAATCTGCTGCCGGAGGGTCAGACTTTGGTTACACTTTCGGTCACCGAGCGGATCAATGTCGAACAGGACACTCTGATCGCCACACTGAGGATTGAGCGCGAAAATCGGGATGCGGGGGCTTTGCAGCGTGAGATCAATGCGGTGATGGCGCAGGCGTTGGATGAGACCGAGGATGCGACGGATATCAAGGTGTCCACTGGCTACTACTCCGTCTATCAATCCAGCAATCAGCCGCAGGGCGGGCGTGTCGACAATGTGTGGCGTGGCAGTCAGTCGGTCACGCTGGAGGGTCAGGACGCACAGAAAGTGCTGGAGTTGTCCGGTGTCATTCAGGAGATGGGTTTCGTCATGAGCGAGCTGGGTTATGTGTTGAGCACGCAGCGCGCCGATGCAGTCCGCGACAGTCTGATGGAGAGCGCCATTGCGCGAGCGCGTGCCAATGCCGAACGTGCTGCGCGTGCATTGGGCAAGAGCGATGTCGATATCGCGGTTCTGGATATCGATGCATCACTGGGATATGCGCAACCACAAATGATAGCTCGTGGTGTGGCGATGGATGCGATGGCAGAAAAATCTGAGCCAGTGGCTGAGGCAGGGGAGTCGGAAGTGTCGCTGACGGTAAGAGTGCAGGCCGTGGCCAAATGAAAAAACCGGAGCGTGTTGCCTCTCTCCGGCCTCTTGGTCATGCTTAGAATCAGTCCTGACGCTTTTGGTGCGCGTCGTGGTCTCAGTCCATGCGGCTTGGGTAGGCTTGCAGCAGATCCTGGAATGTCTGCAGGAATGCGCTGCGCGCACCACCTTCATGCATGTACTCACCGGGGCTGACGCTGTGGATGCGGCTTATCTGTCCGCCCCACACTGCTGTGCCGCCCGCTCTTTCGCGAATCGCGATATCAATGGTTGCGATATAGTTGAGTTCGACATTGATCGACTCCATGCGCACGAACGGGTCGATGTTCTGAGTTTCCGGATCCAGATTGACGTGTTTGTAAGACAACGTGACGATAAGGTCGCTACGCTGATCGTTGCGGGTCAGGCCGCGCTCCTGGAATGCGGTGTCGAACTCGCTCACCATGTAGTCGCGCAGGAAGATAGGCATGTCGACTGTTTCAACGCCGAACGTTGTATAGCTGTCATAATTACCGGGACAGCACAGCGTCACCGTATTTCCAATCTGCATTCCAGGCCCGGTGGCGCAACTAGCCAGAAACAGGGCCATCACAACGAATACAACTGCCTTGCTGAACTTCACTTTAAACATAACTCTCTCCTCGTAATGTGAACTTCCAAACCTTATCGTGTACTTACATGCAGTGCGTACACTCACACGTTACACCTGTGGGCAATTCAACATTTTGACATGAGTCGTGTTTTGGTGACTTCCTTGTCGCGACGTGGCTCGACGTGGGTCGGACCTGCGTTACTTGTTGAAATACAAAACAAACGCGCGAATTGTTCACTTAAGGAAGGCCTTAGAGTGCCGCTTTAAGACCGATTTTGGAAAGGCGGAAAGGTAAGATTTCAGGTCTGAAAACTTCAATTTAGCCCCGCTTTCGCAGGGCTAAAATTGAAAATATTTCTCTGAATCATATTGTTGCGTGGGTCTGACCCGCGGCGTTCCGTGCGTCAACTGTTGCTATCGAGGAAGCGCAGGATTTCGCGGTTGAGTTCGTCGGGGATTTCGACATGCGGATTGTGTCCGGCATCGGGCAGCATGATCAGTTCGCCATTGGGCAGCAAGTCCACCGCTCGGCGTGCAGTCTCCGGATAGTTAGGACCATCCTGCGCGCCGCCGATCAGCAGAGCCGGCGCGTTGATCTTGGGCCAGTAGGTGTCCACTGGCTGGGAGGTCAGTCCGCTGTTCATGGCTCGTACCAGATTGAGGCGGTGGAACTCGCTGCTCAGCGCCTGACCATAGCGAATACGGACGTGCTCCATGTACTCCGGCTTCCAGTTCACGATGCGGTTCTGTTCCAGACGCAGGTTGGATTCGTAGTGTGCCTGCAGGTCCAGATCGGCGGCACCTCCGGTCGGCTGGCTCCAGGTGCGGCCATTGTCCGAGTCATTCAGTGCAATAGGATTCACCATCACCAATTGGGTGACCTGCTCCGGATAAATGTGCGCGAAGTTGCTGGCCAGGCGTCCGCCCAGAGAGTGTCCCGCAATCACGATCTGCTCGATACCGAGGTGTTCAATAATGGCGTTGACGTTGGAGGCGTGCAGATTGACGTCGTAGGGAATGATGGGCTTGGATGACTTGCCCCAGCCCAGTCGATCGATGGCGATGGCTCGGTAGCCCGCCTCGGTCAGTGCCTTCATGGTGTGCTCCCAGTACCAGTCGTAGTAGCTGGCGCCATGCAGCAGCACCACAGTGCGACCGTTTGCTGGTCCTGTTGGAGCGGCGTCCATGTAAGCGATGCGCACATCCTGACCATAGAGATTGCGATGCAGGAAGTGGACTGGGTAGGGATAAGCAATCTCCTCCAGATTGATGGAGACAGGGCCCCAATCCGCCGGTGGTGTAGCCGGGGGCGTGGATTGAGCCAATGCCTCTGTTCCAAGCACGAGCGAGAGTGCCGCGAAAGCAGCAAACTTCTTGATTCTTGATACGTTACCAAGCGAATTACTAAGCGAATTATTAAGCATCGGTGCATCCTGATTGTGATTATTTGAAAATGCCGCGCCATCGCTGTCACGGAATTTCCGGACTGGACCGATCATGGCATTCGCACACAGGGACCGCCCTCGCGGCCACAATCTTACAGTCTCGATCTTGCAGACAGGTCAGTTGCTCCGGGCCGTGATGTTCGAGTCAGATTCAATCGCGGGCGGGCCTTTATGCCCTCGGGTACGCTCCCACCTTGCACGTTTGACGGTCCGTGACTATGCTCAGTAAAAAAGAGGGGAAGTTAGCCATGAAGTTGAAGTTGCCAATGATCGATATGCTGTTTACAAAGCCGCTCAATAAGTCACCGTCGCTGCGGGCAATCGGACTGCTGCTGGTGCTGGGCGCGCTGGCGGCCTGTTCCGGCGAACCTGAGGCTCCCGCTCAGCAGGTTGCAGCACCCGTCGCTGAGGCCGTTGCTACTCCCGTCGAAAGCGTCAGGCTGGTCGGCACGCAGGACATTACCGCCGCTGCCGGCAATAACTCCGAATGGCTGACCCACGGCCGCACCTACGCGGAAGATCGTTTCAGCCCTCTCACGCAAGTCAATCGGGACACCGTTGGTGAACTCGGGGTGGCGTGGTCCTTCGAGCTGGACACCAACCGTGGGCAGGAATCCACTCCCCTGGTGATCGATGGCACCGTCTATTTTACTTCGGCATGGAGCAAGGCCTTCGCGCTGGATGCCCGCACTGGTGCCGAGAAGTGGCGCTATGACCCCGAGGTGCCCGGCCGCTACGGTGGGAATGCCTGCTGTGACGTGGTCAACCGTGGCCTGGCGGCGTGGGGCGACAAGTTGTTCCTCGGCACTATCGACGGACGTCTGATCGCCCTGGATCGTGATTCGGGGGCAGAGGTTTGGTCTGCCCAGACTGCCGATCCGGAGCTGCGCTACACCATCACTGGCGCGCCCCGCGTGATCGATGGTCGTGTGATCATCGGCAATGGTGGCGCCGAACTTGGCGTGCGCGGTTATGTCTCTGCCTATGATGCGGAATCCGGCGATATGCTGTGGCGCTTCTATACGGTACCCGGAAATCCAGCCGCTGGTTTTGAGAGCCCAGCGCTGGAAATGGCGGCACAGACCTGGGCGGGCGAGTGGTGGACACTCGGCGGTGGCGGTACAGTGTGGGATTCGATGGCCTATGACCCCGCTCTGAATCTGCTGTATATCGGCGTCGGCAATGGCAGCCCCTGGAATCACAATATCCGCTCCAACGGCGAGGGCGACAATCTGTTCCTGTCCTCGATCGTCGCGCTGCGTCCCGACACCGGCGAATATGTCTGGCACTTCCAGACCACGCCGGGCGAGTCCTGGGACTACACTGCCACCCAGCACATCATGCTCGCTGATATCGAGATCGACGGCCGCATGCGGCAGGTGCTGATGCAGGCGCCGAAGAATGGTTTCTTTTACGTGATCGACAGAACCAATGGCGAATTCATCTCCGGTAACAATTACGTCGACGTGAACTGGGCGTCTGGACTTGATCCCGTGACAGGCAGACCAATCGAAGCCGAAGGCATCCGCTACGAGAATAATCCCATCGTGATGTTCCCCGGTCCGCTGGGTGGTCACAACTGGTATCCGATGTCGCGCGATCCGGCCACCGGCTATGTCTTCCTGCCCACCCAGAACACGTCGTATCAGTACACCAATCCGGGCAGCATGGAGAAGCAGGAGCTGGGCTGGAATCTGGGGCTCGACCCGATGCCGCGTGAGCCTGCCAATCCGCAGGACCGTGCACGAGTCGCGGCCATGACCCCTTCGAGCCTCGTCGCCTGGAACCCTGTGACCCAGAGTCCTGCATGGCGAGTCGATTACCCGGTCTATGGCAACAGTGGCACGCTGGCGACGGCTGGCGGTCTGGTCTTCCAGGGCTCAGCCGACGGGGTCTTCCACGCCTATGGCACCAACGACGGCACCGAGTACTGGTCCCGTGAGGTCGGCGATGCGATTCTGGGCGGCCCGGTCACTTACGAGCTGGATGGCGAGCAATACGTGCTGGCTTTGGCGGGACAGGGGGGAGCCATTACCCTGACCATGGGGTTGCTGTCGGGCAATCATCCGCGTTATCAGAATGGTCGGTTGATTGCCTTCAAGCTGGGTGCCGATGCACCACTCACTACCGCCATCCCGACACCTCCGGCACCACTGGATGTCACCGCGACGACTTCACAGGGCAATGCCCTGGCGGGTGCCCTGCAATACGGCAGCTTCTGCTCTGTGTGCCATGGTCCGGTGGCGATGAGTGCCGGCTCCATTCCCGACTTGCGTTACTCGGCAACGCTGCTGAGTCAGGATGCGTTCCTGAGCATCGTGCTGGATGGGCTGTTGGCGGATCGCGGGATGGTGGGATTCTCTGCCGACATGGGGGCGCAGGACGTGGAGAATATTCGTGCCTATCTGCTGCAGCAGGCGGCCAACGTCCCGCGTCCACAGTGACGCTGGAGATTGGTGGCAGTAACGACAAGCTGGTGAAAGTTTTCACTCGCTGTCCGGACGCGTTATCAGTATTGAACTATTGAAAAGTCAGCTGACTTTTTTGCCCGCAATTTCCCAAACACCGCCTGCGATGTCAGGCTCTAATGGAGTCGATAATGACAAGAAGATGCTCCCGTTATCCCGCGCGCCTGTTGTTTCCCTTGCTGACCCTCGCGCTGGCTTCGCCGTTTTTTTCTTCTGCGGTTCTCGCCCAGGACGATCCGGCTGAAGTCTGTGCGGCGCTCGAGAACACCGCTGACTTGACCGTGTTGTCCGCGCGACTGATGCCCGCCGCCGATACAACACCGGCCTACTGCTACGTGCGCGGGCTGATCTCACCCTCGACGCAATATCATGTGCAATTGCCACTGCCCGAAAACTGGAACGGACGCTTTCTGCAGTGGGGCGACGGTGGCAAGGATGGTGATCTGGACTTTGCCGATCATCGTCTCGCCGAGGGTTACGCGGTGGCCAACAGCAACACCGGGCACGACAGCGCGACAGAGCCCGGTTCGCAGTTTGGCTTCAACAATCGCCAGTCCGAGATCGACTTCGGTTACCGCTCCGTGCACCTGACCGTAATGGCGGGCAAGGCGCTGGTCGAGCGCTACTATCGCAGCGAGCCGACCTATTCCTATTTCGAAGGTTGCTCGACCGGTGGACGGCAAGGGTTGATGGAAGCGCAGCGCTTCCCGCAGGATTTCGATGGCATCGTGGCCGGTGCCCCGGTGAATTACTATCAGGCGCTGAACGCGGCGGGTGTGTGGTGGCTGCAGCGCATGTTCAAGGACAACTTCGCGGGCAACCTCGCGGTGGACACCGATGGCGATGGCAGCTTCGACAGCGTGAAGCTGCTGGAGACACTTAACCAGCGTGTGCTGCAGCAATGTGATGCCAATGATGGTGTCAGCGATGGCGTGCTCACCAATCCACTGAGTTGCAACTTCGAACCGCAGCGTGATCTTGCCGATCTTGCCTGTGGGGCAGATGGCTCCTCCGACCAGTGCTTCACTCCAGCGCAACTGCAGACCATTGCCGACTTCTACAGCGGGCCATATGACAGCAGTGGCAATATTCTCTATCCGGGCAAGGCGCTGGGGTCGGAGCTGGAGTGGATCAATCTTTACACGCCCACCGCTCGCAATCGCAACGCGCCGACGATGCTGGTGGGGCCTGCGGGTGATCACGTGAATTATCTGTTCTATGAGCAAGATCCCGGCGTGGCGATTCCCGATCTGACGCAGCCGACGGTGGTGACGGGCCGCAATGCAGCGCTGCCAGAATTTTCCTGGTTGGAGTTCGACATCAACGATCTGGCCGAGGGCGATGCGACGCTCATGCAGTCGCTGATGGATGCTACGGATCCTGATCTGACCCGCTTCCTGAAAGAGCACGATGGCAAGTTGCTGCTCTATCACGGCTGGAGTGATTCGCTGTCCTCCGCCAAGGCCACGGTGCAGTACTTCAACGCCATGGTCGATGCGACCTTCGCAGGGCAGATCGGTGCGGCGGGCGACAGCACGCGCTTGTTTTTAGCGCCGGGGATGGGGCATTGCAGTGGGGGTGCCGGCCCGAACACCTGGGACAAGCTGCCCGCGCTGGTGGACTGGGTCGAGAATGGCAGTGCGCCGGACAGTATCATCGCCACGCGCAGCACGAACGGCGTCGTCGAAAATGAACGGCCCCTGTGTCCCTATCCACAGGAAGCCGTTTATAGCGGTCCCGCCGGTGGCGCGAACGATTCTACGAACTGGGTGGCAGCCAATTTCAGCTGCCGCTGACCCAGTCCGGAACAGGCCGATCGACGCTACTGTGGCACCGTGCCACGTGGCTCGCGGTTCTGGAAGTCCAGCATCCAGCCCGGATATTCACTCGGCAGGGCACTGGCTTCATCCAACCGCTTGAGTTGCTCGGAGGACAGTTGTGAGTCCACCGCCGCCAGATTGTCCAGCAGTTGTTCGCTCGTCTTGGCGCCGATGATCACGCTGGTCACGAAGGGACGGCTGAGCAGCCATGCCAGCGCCACGCGCGCGACCGACTGATTCGCCTCGGTGGCGACACTGTGCAGTGCCTCCAATACTCGCGGCAGGCGTTCCATATTCACAGGTGGAAAGTCGAAGGAAGAGCGGCGTGCGCCGGCCGGGCCTTGCTTGTTCGGCTCGAACTTGCCCGACAGAAGACCGCCTGCGAGGGGGCTCCAGGGCAGAATCGCCAAGCCTTCGCTTTGTGCCATCGGCACGATCTCTCTCTCGATGTCACGGCCCGCGATGGTGTAGTACATCTGGGCACTCTGGAAGCGCGCCAGACCATTGGCTTCGGCGAAACCGACCGCCTTCATGGCGTGCCACGCGGCGAGATTGCAAAAGCCCACATAGCGCACCTTGCCGGAGCGCACCACGTCATCCAGCGCTCGCACTGTCTCTTCGATGGGGGTGACGGGGTCGTAGCCATGAATCTGGTAGAGATCGATGTAATCGAGCCCGAGGCGCTGCAGACTTTGATCGACGCTCGACAGGATGTGCCCGCGCGACAGGCCGACCTGATTGACACCCTTGCCGAGGCGACCGCGCACCTTGGTGGCCACGACGATCTGATCACGTGGTCGCCCAAGCGCAGCCAGTGACGCCCCCAGCAGCCGCTCGGATTCGCCTTCGGAATAAACATCCGCGGTATCGATGAAATTGACACCGTGATCGAGTGCGGTACCTACTAGTGTGTCGACATCCTTGCTGCCGAGTTTGCCGATGGCCTCCCAGAAGCCCTTGCCACCAAAGGTCATGGTGCCGAGGCACAGTTCTGACACATAAAGTCCTGTCTTGCCCAGAAGTTTGTAGCGCATAGCATCTCCGTTATTGTCGTTGTGTAAGAAGTCGTTACGGTGCGGTCAAGAGTCGTGCGAGATATTTGCCGGTGTGTGATGCCGGATTTTGTGCCACCTGTTCCGGGGTACCCTCGGCGATGATCTGCCCCCCACCGCTGCCGCCCTCGGGACCGAGGTCGACGATCCAGTCGGCGGTTTTGATCACATCCAGATTGTGTTCGATCACTACAATAGTGTTGTGCTGGTCGCGCAACTGGTGCAGCACCGCCAGCAATTGTTTGATGTCCTCGAAATGCAGCCCTGTGGTGGGCTCGTCGAGAATGTAGAGAGTCTGCCCCGTGTCGCGCTTGGAAAGCTCCCGCGCCAGCTTGACCCGTTGCGCCTCGCCACCGGAGAGTGTCGTGGCTGCCTGACCCAGGCAGAGATAGGACAAGCCCACCTCTACCAGCGTCTGCAACTTGCGGGCGATGGCGGGCACGGCGTCGAAGAATTCGCGGGCGTCCTCGATGGTCATCTCCAGCACCTCGCAGATGTTCTTGCCCTTGTATTTTACCTCCAGAGTTTCGCGGTTGTAGCGCTTACCCAGGCAGACATCGCAGCGCACGTAGACATCCGGCAGGAAGTGCATCTCTACCTTGACTACGCCGTCGCCCTGACATGCCTCGCAACGTCCGCCTTTGACGTTGAAACTGAAACGTCCGGCTTTGTAGCCGCGTGAGCGCGCCTCCTGGGTTCCGGCGAAAAGATCGCGCACCGGAGTGAAGATGCCGGTGTAGGTGGCCGGGTTGGAGCGCGGCGTTCGACCAATGGCGCTCTGATCGATGTCGACGACCTTATCGAGCAATTCCAGACCATCAATGCTGGCGTGAGCGGCGGGAGTTAAAGTCGTTGCACCGTTCAACTCCGAGGCGGCCAGCGGGTAGAGCGTGCCATTGATGAGCGTTGACTTGCCGGAGCCGGAGACGCCAGTGATGCAGGTGAGCAGACCTAGTGGAATCTGCAGGTCGACGTTGCGCAGGTTGTTGCCCGTGGCACCTCTGAGCGCGAGCATTTTTTTTGCATTGGGTTGCACGCGTTGTTTGGGTACTTCGATCCGCAGGCGGCCAGACAAATATTTACCGGTCAGTGACTGCTCGGAATCGAGGATGTCCTGCAGCGTCCCCTGGGCTACGATCTGCCCACCATGCACTCCGGCGCCGGGACCGATGTCGATGATGTGGTCGGCGTGGCGGATAGCATCTTCGTCGTGCTCGACGACGATCACCGTGTTGCCGATGTCGCGCAGATGGAACAGAGTTCTGAGCAGTCGGTCGTTGTCGCGCTGATGCAGCCCGATGGTGGGTTCGTCCAGAATGTACTTCACTCCTACCAGCCCGGCGCCGATCTGGCTGGCCAGCCGGATGCGCTGAGCCTCGCCGCCTGACAGCGTATCGGCGCTGCGGCTGAGTGTGAGGTAGTTCAGCCCCACATCGACGAGAAACTTGAGACGGTCCTGCAGTTCCTTGAGAATTTTTTCCGCGATGGTGGCGCGGTTCCCGGCCAGCGCGAGTGTGCCGAAATAGGTCGCCGCCTCGGTGATCGTCATGCTTGCGACTGCCGGCAGATTGATGCCATCGATTAAAACGTGCCGTGCCTCGGGTTTCAGGCGTGTCCCTTCGCAGTCGGGGCAGGCGTGCGAGCTGAGGAATCGGGCGAGATCCTCGCGCACCATGGCGGACTCAGTCTCGTGATAGCGCCGCTCCATGTTGGGCAGGATGCCTTCGAATTCGTGGCGTCGTGTCACCGTGTCGCCACGGTCGTTGAGGAAGTGGAAGTCGATGATCTCCTTGCCGCTGCCATGCAGCACGGCATTGCGATGCTTGCCGGACAGCTCCTTCAGCGGCGTGTCCACCTCGAAGTCATAGTGTCTGGCCAGCGAAGTGAGCATCTGGAAGTAATAAAAATTGCGGCGATCCCAGCCACGAATTGCGCCTTCGGCGAGACTCAGTGAGTCATCGGTGATGATGCGCTTCTCGTCGAAGAACTGCTTCAGTCCCAGGCCATCGCAACCCGTGCAGGCACCGGCCGGATTGTTGAAAGAGAACAACCGTGGTTCCAACTCGCTGATGCTGTGGCCACATATCGGACAGGCGAAGCGCGAGGAAAACAGCAGGTCCTCGCGTTTGGACGGTGCGCCGTCTTCCTCCATGAACGCGACCATGGCCAGACCCTCGGCCAGTCGCAAGGCCGCCTCGAAACTCTCGGCGAGTCGCTGCTGCATGTCCGGCCTGACCTTGAGACGATCGATGACGACATCGATGCTGTGTTTCTTGTTCTTTTCCAGTTCCGGCGGGAAATCGATTTCAGTGACGATGCCATTGATGCGGGCCCGCACATAACCGCTGGTCTTCAGTTCGCTGAATACATGCAGATGCTCTCCCTTGCGCTCGCGCACCAGCGGCGCCAGCACCATCACCCGGGTGCCCTCGGGCAATGCCAGCACCTGATCGACCATCTGACTGACCGTTTGCGCCTCAAGCTTTCTATGGTGAGTCGGGCAATAGGGATCGCCGACACGTGCGAACAACAGTCGCAAATAATCGTAGATCTCGGTGATGGTGCCGACAGTCGAACGCGGATTGTGTGAGGTAGACTTCTGCTCGATGGAAATGGCGGGCGAGAGCCCTTCGATGTGATCGATGTCGGGCTTGTCCATCATGGACAGGAATTGTCGTGCGTAGGTGGATAGTGATGTGACGAGCAACTATTACGATGTGCTAGATCTTGATGAGCAAGAAAAAGACGACATCTAAATAAAATCGGGAGCAAAATGAAAAACACAACAAGACCAATCTGGCTGGATGAAAACGAATATCCCTTCGAATCCAATTTCTTTTCAACACCGTATGGAAACATCCAATATATAGATGAAGGAACTGGCGACCCCATTGTTTTTGTGCCTGGGAATCCTTCCTGGTCATTTGAAGCAAGGAATATGATCAAGATTCTTTCAAAACAGTATCGT